>JBQCGE010000415.1:0-3323 GCA_051955955.1 Verrucomicrobiota bacterium | reverse complement strand
AAAGAGCGATGCCCAACGTGAGCGGGTTCGAACTCTGCTCCGCCGCTGGGCGGCAGTGGACCCGGAAGGAGCGGCACGGTGGATTGATGTGCAAGCGTATAGTCCCGTACAGCAGGAAGCGACACTGGCAGTAGCGACTGTTTGGGCTGGGCAGGATTTCTCCGGAGCCATGGATTGGGTGAAGCAATGGCCCGAGGATTTGCAACAAAATGGTTTTTTGGCAATCGGGTTCGAAGCGGCTCGCAAGGCGCCTCGGGAAGCCTTGGATTTAGCGGGAACATTGGAAGAAGGAGAGGGGCGGAATCGCTTAACCCTGTTTGCTTTGAAACAATGGGCCGGGACCGATTCAGGTTCGGCAATTGAATGGGCTGATAAACTTGAGCAATCGCCGCTTCGCAACCAGGCCTTTGCGGATATCGCCGTTGGGATGAGTGAGAAAGACCCAATTACGGCGGGCAAACTGGCGATCGAAAAGCTCGAACCCGGCGAAGATCAAGGGCGTGCTGTGGTTTGTATTGTGCAGCGCTGGGCGCAAACAGACCCGAACCAGGCCGCGCATTGGGTGGAACAATTTCCAAAGGGTGAATTGCAAAATGCCGCTTTGGAAAACCTGGTGCAACAGTGGGCCGAGAACAATCCCGCCCAAACGGCGGATTGGTTGAATGGCCTTGCGGATGGGAATTATCGCGACCATGCGATTGCAATCTTTAGTGAGAAATTGGTTGGGACTAACCCGGAGGTTGCGGCGAACTGGGCAGGGAGCATCGTCGATCCACGGCGTCGGCAAAGTGAACTGGAGCGGGTGTTGGAACGATGGAGGGAGATTGACCCGCATGCTGCTAAGGCTTGGAAGCAAAAGAAGTAATTCGGCGCGGAGTTCCCCCGAATTGCTGTCTTAATTCCTCAACCCCGTCCGGTGGGTGGCTTTTGTGGCGGTGTAAACGTGACGATTGAACCTGCTCTGACGAAGGTGCAGCCGGTGTATTTGCAAAAGACTTCGCAGAAGGCGTCATGGTCGGGCTTCACGACATCGTGAAGCTCGAATGAGCCTCCTTCGCGGAGAAATTCAAGGCAATCCCTCTCCCATTTGCGCTTGAGGGTTGAGGTGAAACGGGTTGTCACTTCTGGGTGTAAGGCACAATGAGTAACTCACCTCGAGACGAGATGGAAGTAGAAACTCGCGGCATCACCGAGCGAGGCGAAGCATTAAACATCCAGCCCCAGCTTTTTGCGGCCTTCTGCTGAGATCATGCTTTGATGCCAGGGCGGATCCCAAACCAGTTCAACATTCGCTTCCTCTACCGGATCCAGCGCGAGTAATTTGGATTGAACATCGGCCGCAATCTGTCCGCCGAGATGGCAGCCGGGTGCAGTCAACGTCATTTTGACGTTCACGCTGCCACCCGTGATTTCGACGTCGTAAATCAAACCGAGGTCTACGATGTTGAGTGGAATTTCAGGATCGTAGCAGTTACGCAATTGATCCCAAATTTCCTGTTCTGTGAGGGCTGGGGTGTCGGGTTGCATGGCTCCGTCGCTGTTCATTCGTCAATCTATTTCACTGCAAAATGAGCTGCAAGGTTTCGGCAATTCTGATGAAGGCCTGCCCCGGCGCGCTCCTCGGGGCGGAGACAACGACAGGAATTCCTTTATCGGCGCCTTCCCGGATTTCGGTGTAAATGGGGACTTCGCCCAGGAACGTGGAGTTTTGCCTCGCCGCTTCCGTCCTGCCGCCGCCATGGCCGAAAATTTCGACCCGTTCACCGGTGCTGGTGGTGAAGTAGCTCATGTTTTCGACAATGCCGAGAATGGGAACATTGACTTTTTGGAACATGCCAATGCCCTTGCGGACAACACCCAGCGATGCTTCCTGCGGGGTTGTTACAATCACTCCGCCATCGAGCGGAACGGTTTGACAGAGTGAAAGCTGCGCATCGCCCGTGCCGGGAGGAAGATCAACGAGCAGAAAGTCCAATTCACCCCATTCAACTGTGCTGACGAATTGCTGGATGGTCTTCATGATCATCGGTCCGCGCCAGATCACCGGGTTATCTCCTTCGATCAGGAAGCCCATGCTCATGAGTTTCACCCCGTAATTTTCGGGGGGAACCAACTTTTCATTCTCGCTGACGGTCGGTTTTTCATGGACCCCCATCATGAGTGGAATGCTCGGGCCGTAAATGTCGCAATCCAGCAGGCCGACTTTACTGCCGAGGTGGGCAAGGGCGCAGCTCAGATTGACGGAAAGGGTTGATTTGCCGACACCGCCTTTGCCGCTCGCGACGGCCACGACATGCTTCACTCCAGGCATTCGCGCCTGGCCAGCCCATGCATTGGAGCCTTTGTTGATGCCTCCGACGTGCAGATCGATTTGAACGCGGCCCACGCCGGGAATCGCCTGGATTGCGCGTTCGCTTTCGCTTTTGATCTGTTGGGCGGCCTCCTGGTTGCCCGTGTTCAATTCCATTTGAACCATGACAACCCCGCCCTGGATTGAAATTCCCTTCACCAGGCCAAAAGAGAGAATATCTCGTGAAAATCCTGGGTATTTCACGGTTGCGAGGGCTTGTTTAATCGTTTCTTCGTTTAACATTTTAAATCCCGGAGTGCCGCGGAGATATTTTGGAGTCCACCAATCCTTTTTGAAAATCATCCCATGCGGGGGACATCTCGCGCAGCATTGTTACTGTGCGGGTGAAAGTTTCCACCAGATAATCGATTTCGGCAAATGTGTTGTCCTTGCCGAGGCCAATCAGGATGTTTCCTTTCGCGAGCGTTTCATCCAAACCGATGGCGCGCAAAGCAGGAGGAATGCGCATGGATTGGGTCACGCAAGCCGCGCCGCTCCCGAGCGCGATACCCCGCACATCCAGAGAAAGCGCGAGCCCTTCGCCCTCCACGAATTCCACACTGATATTAAGGTTGCCTGGATGACGCAGCGGACCTGGAGGAGGGCCGTTCAGGCGGATATATGGGATCGCGCGGTTGAGGTTATCCCAGGTTTTAGTTTGAAGTTGGGCGGCATGCGCTGACCAGTCAGAGGACTGATTCATTGCAATTTCTGCCGCCAGACCGGACCCAACCATGGCTGGGACGTTCTCGGATCCCGCTCGCTTGCCGAATTCCTGATCACCACCATCAATCAGTGGAACGAGTCGCGCCCGGCGGTGACGGTATAAAACGCCCGCTCCCTTTGGGCCGTAAAAGCGTTGCGGAGAGAGTGCGACCAGCGAGGCATTCCAATCCGCAACATTCACTGGAAGCCATCCGGCGCTTGCGGTCGCATCCACAAAAAATGGGATACCCCGGTCGGCGAGCATCTC
>JBQCGE010000414.1:0-13416 GCA_051955955.1 Verrucomicrobiota bacterium | reverse complement strand
GATTATAAAGATTTGGAGGCAATTGGGAATCAGGGAAATTCAAAAAAACAGGTGCATGCCGGAATTGAGACATCTGCCCGAGACAGAATGAGGAACAAAATTCCCAAATGGGCAGAAAATGAACAGGGTGGGCAAAGTTTTGCCATCAGGATTTGCTTTTTTGAGAATGTCTAAGTGTCTCAGTATTAGCCTGTAAATGAGACACTAACAAGGGTTTTGAAGGATGAGTCCGCTTGGGTTGACTCAAAACTTTACGCGATTGTCCCTGAAATGTTCGAGAAAGGGACGTTCAAAAATAAACCTGATTTTTTGTTCTGGGGAAAACCTGATGCGGTACGCCCATTGCTAAATGGGCGCACGTGATTCCAACATTACATTTTAATCAAGCTCGGTCGGGTCACGGGAACGTTAACGCAAGGGCCATAAACCCGAATACATACATTTTGAAGTCATTTTTAAGCACTTTATTCATTTTAATTTTTGCGGTTTTTTCGAGTGATGCAAACGCGGAAACCTTAAGAATCTCCGATGCTGAAGCGTTGAAAATGCCAGAAGTCGGCGCGTATGGATTAAGAGTTCTTTCCCCGAATTTGCTCGAATTAACTCTGATCACGACGAAGACGACCTACAACTCCCCCATAAGTGGCTGGGACTTTGTGGATTCAAACTTCAACGCGCAGTTGCCCGATAAGTCCAAATTCGTGGTCAATGTCGGAGGGCAGAACATTGCGGTTCAGAAGGTCGGGTTCAAACGGCGTCCCCTTTATGCGCCAGAGAAACGCGATCTGCGAATTGCGAACGCCATCTACCTGGTATTGGGTGCGCAGGTGCAGGCAGGACAATTGGTGCAGGTGACCAACCCGGACGGAACGCTTTGGCAAAGCCCGACGGAATATAGCGCCACGGTCGATCCGCTCCGCTATAGCCCTGCAATTCATGTCAACCAGGCTGGGTACATGCCGGATTACAGCAAGAAGGCCATGGTCGGATATTATCTCGGATCGCTCGGTGAAATGGAGATTGCAGCGCGTGCGTTTCAACTGGTTGATAACAAAACGGGCCAACCCGTTTTCAATGGCGTTCTGACGGCGCGCGCCGATGTCGGTTTCAGCTACGCTCCCACGCCTTACCAGCAAGTTTTTCAAGCGGATTTCTCCGCCTTCAATACACCTGGCCAATACAAGCTGGTCGTGCCCGGATTGGGGGCGTCGTTTCCATTTCAGATCAACGCCGGTGTTTCGGCGGATTTCGCGCGGACATTTGCGCTTGGTTTGTATCACCAACGTTGCGGGACGAATAATGCGCTGCCATACACACGGCATACTCATGACGCTTGCCACATCGCTCCAGCCCAAGTCCCAGACATGAGCAGTGAGTTTGATATGACACAGCAGGTATTGGGTGATGTCTCCAGTGATTACGCAAACAACCCGCGGCATACCGCTCCCCAGTTAAAGAACGTGGCGGCAAGCTTGTATCCATTTGTGAATCGCGGCCCGATTGATGTTTCGGGCGGCCACCATGATGCCGGGGATTACAGCAAATACACCATCAACAGCGCAGGGCTTCTGCACTTCCTCGTTTTCGCCGCGGATTCCTTTCCGGGTGTCGGTGCACTGGATAACATTGGTATCCCTGAAAGTGGTGATGGCAAAAGCGACATGCTTCAGGAAGCTAAATGGGAGGCGGATTTCCTCGCCAAAATGCAGGATGCCGATGGCGGTTTTTATTTCCTGGTTTATCCCAAGAACCGCCGTTACGAAAACAATGTTCTCCCTGAAGATGGAGATTCACAGGTGGTGTGGCCGAAGACAACGGCAGTGACCGCAGCGGCAGTGGGCGCGCTGGCCGAAGCGGGTTCATCTCCATTAATGAAGCAACAATTCCCCGAAGCGGCAGCCCTCTATTTGCAGAAGGCAAAGCTCGGCTGGACCTTCCTGATGAACGCGATTGCAAAATACGGCAAAGACGGGTCGTATCAAAAAATAACCCACTACGGCAACGAATTCATGCACGATGATGAATTGGCCTGGGCGGCAGCGGCACTTTACGCAGCCACGGGTGAGGCGCAATACCAAACCAAACTCTTTGAATTTTTCCCCAATCCGAACGACGAAAACACCCGTCGCTGGAGTTGGTGGAGAATGTTTGAAGGGTACGGTTGCGCAATTCGCACCTATGCTTTTGCCGCCCGGAGCGGACGGTTGCCAGCTTCAAAGTTGGATGCGAATTATCTCGCGAAGTGTGAGTCTGAGATCGTTGCCGCCGGTGATGACCAGGCGCGCTGGTCAAAGCAAAGCGCTTATGGCACGAGTCTGCCCGACACAACGAAGCAATATCGCAGCCCGGGCTGGTATTTCAGCAGCGAACGCGGCTTTGACATGACCGTCGCCTACCAGATCACCCCCAAGCAGGAGTATGTCGATGCGGTGATTGCCAACTTTAATTACGAGGGCGGTTCCAACCCCTTGAACCTGCCCTTTGTGACGGGCATCGGGATGAAGCGGCAGCAGGAAATTGTTTCACAATACGCTTGGAATGATCGCCGCGTACTGCCTCCCGCGGGCATTCCGCAAGGCAACGTCCGCCAGGGTTATGGATATCTGGAGGCCTACCGCGTTCCCGTTTCCGCCAATGGCACGACAAGCTGGATTAACGAACTGCCCTTCCTGAGTTATCCAAATGATAGCGCGAGTTCAGCTCCTTATCCCTATTACGACCGTTGGACCGATATGATCGACACCATGTGTGAGTTTGTGGTGATGGATCTTGGGCGTTCGTATGCAAGCCTCGCGTTCTGGATGGCAAAAGGCCCAGTCAGGAACCAGCCCTGGAAACCAGTGCTGGGGCAAATCACAGGCATCAACGACTCCATGCAGGCAGGTGTCACCAATAACCTCACATTGACAGCGCCCGGCGTTGATCTCTCCAATGCACAGGTCATCTGGGAAGTCAGGAATCTTCAACCGACCATGGGCAACCCTGGCGCGATTGTGCCAAAATATTCCGGCGAACATTGGGTCGAAGCCGAAGCCCTATTGCCGGATGGCCGTCGGATTGTGGCGGTCAGCAACTTCGTGGCAAGCGTTGGCACCGACGTTGCGCCGAATACCGATCTCTCATCCGCTTACATGGTGAGCGGCGAAATTGCGGCCTTATACCACCTGGATGTGGATACCACCGATGCCAGCGGCAAACAGGATGCCCTCACGATGACGGGTGGAACCCATATCGACGGACATAACACCGGCTGGATGCGCCAACGGGCAGGGAGCGCACTGCGGTTTACCGACCTGGGCGATAGCGCTTCAGTTAAAATTCCAGTGTCCACATTGACGGACGGATCGGGCACCACCGGTATCGTTGCCGAAGCAATGATCTACGTGAATGAATACAAAGCCTATAATCGTGGAGTTGCGACGATCTTTTCGCTGAACCAGTCGTGGAATGCCTCCCTCGATTTTGGCGAAGATAAATACGAAGGACCCTACATCAAAGCGGGGGCAGGGGTGGCATTGATGCATGACAAAGTACAGGCAATGCTCACACCCAAAACATGGCATCATCTGAAGCTCGCCATAACATCCTCCGGTTACGAATTCCGTTGCGACGGCGCGCTGATCGCAACAATTGGTTCTACCGATCTTGCCAACTGGACCGCAAATCAAACTGCGACCCTGACGCTCGGTAATTTTGACGGATGGATCGATGAGGTGGCGGTGAGAACCTTGCGGCCTTCCGGTCAAAAGCTCCCAATCGTCCTTCTTGCAAGCCCTACCACAGGGATTGTCTTGAATGCCCCGGCCACCCTTTCAATCAAGGCAATGGCAGGTCTTGCGGGTGATCCTATTCAAAAAGTTGAATTCTATTCGGGAGCGACCAAAATTGGCGAGAGCACTAGCAGCCCCTACACGCTGAATTGGAATGTCCAGTTTGCCGGAACTTATTCCATCACCGCCCGGGCCATTAGCGCATCAGGATTGGCGGGAATTTCAGCCCCCACTGTGATCACGGTCAAAGGCCCGCAAATGCCAAACGCGGTGCTCAAGCCAGTGTCAGTCACAAGCGCCGGGTTTAAATTCCAGGTCTCTGGGCTTTCAGGAATGGAATATAAAATTCAGGCCTCCCAGGACAATAAAATCTGGTTCGATATCGGTAGCGTTAAGATGCAAAGCGACATCGAAGACTTCGTCGATACCACCCCCGGCGGCAGCCACAAATTCTCTCGGCTGGTAGTGGCTCAATAATCACAGCGCGACGCATCTGCACTCGATGCGTCGCGCCTTTCAAAATTCGCTTTCTATTTAGGTCATGGGGTGGGGGGCGAGGCTCTGCCGAGACTTCGGCATCCAGTCCCGCAAAGCATCATCCTTCCAGACAACAAAAAAGCTCCCGTGCAGTGAAATGCCGGGAGCTTTTTGGTTTTAGAAAAATTAAGCGGCAGCACCAGCCGTTGCAGCACGAGCGGCTGCAAGGTCATCTTTGCGTTGCGAAAGCGTGCGGAAAAATTCGTAACCCTCACGAACGCGGCGGACGCAAACATCCTTATCCTCGAGCATCGTCTTAATAATGCGCAGAATCGGACGTGGACGGAGATAGTACTGACGATAAAAACGATCTACTGCTTCGTAGATTTCCTCCTTCGATAGGCCTGGATATTCGAGAGTCGATTGTTGCAGCCCGTCTTCGTGCACAATGTCAGTCTTATCTTTTTTGGCGAACCACCCATTTTGACGGGCCATTTCGTAAAGTTCCGTGCCGGGGTAGGGAGCCGCGAGCGAGACTTGGATGCTGAATACATCAAGGTCCATCGCGTAACGAATCGTCTGCTCGATGGTTTCCTTGGTTTCGACCGGCAGGCCAAGAATGAACGTTCCGTGAATAATCACGCCGAGATCCTTGCAATTCTTGGTGAACCGTTTGGCTTCCTCAATCGTGATTCCTTTTTTGATTCGATCCAGGATGTGCTGGTTGCCTGATTCATAACCGACGAGGAAAAGGCGAAGCCCGCAATCCTTCATCAGTTTGATTGTCTCGTAATTTACATTCGCTCGGCTGTTGCACGACCAGGTCAAACCAAGGGGCTTGAGCTTCTGCGCAATTTCGCGAGCGCGGGGCAGGTTCGCCGTGAAGGTGTCGTCATCAAAGAAAAATTCCTGCACCTGAGGGAAGAGCTTTTTGGCGTAAGCCATTTCCGCCGCGACATTTTCCGGTGAGCGGACCCGATACTTATGACCCCCAATCGTCTGCGGCCAAAGGCAGAAAGTGCACTGCGCGGGGCAACCCCGTCCCGTGTAGAGCGACACGTACGGCTCCTTGAGGTAGCCAATTGAATACTTTTCAATCTGCAGGTCCCGCTTATAAACATCCACCACCCACGGGAGCGCATCCATATTATGGATCAAATCACGTTCAGGATTATGAACAATCTTTCCATCCTTGCGGTGTGAAAGTCCCGCCACTTCACCGAGCGGACGTCCTTCAGCGACTTCCTTGCAGGTAAAATCAAATTCCTTTCGCCCAACCCAATCAATGGCAGGGGAGGCTTTTAATGTCTCCGTTGGCAGGACGGCGGCGTGAGCGCCGACGAAGCCGATCGTGGTTCCGGGCTTCTGCGCTTTGATTGCTTCTGCGACTTTGCAATCATTCTTCAGCGATGGGGTGGAAGTGTGGATGATGACATGGTCATACTGCTTCGCTTCTGCGAGGCAGGTTTTGACGTCGATATCGTGCGGGGGGCAATCCATCAATTTGCTGCCCGGCACGAGGGCGGCTGGCTGCGCAAGCCATGTGGGATACCAGAAGGAGCGGATTTCCCGCTTGGCCTGATAGCGCGCGCCGGCGCCACCATCAAATCCATCGAATGAAGGAGGAGAAAGAAATAAAGTCTTCATTTACAAAATCGAAAATCGTTAGCTTACAACATCCCGGCAGGCTCAAGCTTCCTTTTTGGCGTCAGCAATTTTTTTAAGCAGATCATCCTTTTCGCTGCTTGACCCCGTTGAGCACGGAGTCATTCCGGTTTTTGGATTGATTGCTGCCTTCGCCTCAGCCAGGTGGCCTTTGCCAATCGAAAATCCGTTGAAGGCATTTACATTCCGGCCTTCGTAATACGGTTTTGGCTTAGCGCCGAAATTGTAGCGGAAATTTTTCCAGTTATCGCCCCGTTTATAGTTGGTGCCCAAAGCCCCGCTTGGGTCGTAACCGCAATGCACCATGCAATTTTCGCAACGGGGATCACGCGCAACACCATCCACAACACCGTATTTGTTCCACTCAACCTTCTCCAGCATTTCCTGGTAACGCGGGTAATGCCCGTCGGTCATCAGGTAGCAGGGCGCCTTCCAACCGCGGATATTGCGGGTGGGGATCGCCCAGGCGGTGCAGGTTAATTCTCGTTTGCCAGCGAGAAACTCCTGGTAAACCGGCGTGCCAAAAATGGTAAACCGTTTGCCCCAGTCCTGGATCTTTGCAAATTTTTCGCGGGTCATCGCGCGCGTGAGAAAGAAATCCTCAGGTTGTTTATTCAGCCGCTTGACCATGTCCTTCTTGGCGGCGTCATAATCATACCCTGGCGAAATCGTGTGCCCATCAACTTCAAGGGAGGAAAAGAATTCGAACATCTCCTCGATTTCTTTCACGTCAGTTTCCTTGTAAACCGTGGTGTTCGTGGCGACTTGATACCCAAGCAACTTGGCCATCTTGATCGCTTCAACGCATTCCTTGAAAACGCCTTCGCGTTCCACAATCAGATCGTGGGTATATTCCAGGCCGTCAATATGGACGTTCCAATACATCCATTGGCTTGGCGCAATGACAGGTCGTCCATCGCTTTTACCTTTGCGAATGGTTTCGAGATCCTTCTCCGTGATCAGCTTTTGATCAGCCAGTTCCTTGAGTAAAGGTTCCTGGGTGGGGGAATAGTTCGCCGCGAGATAATCCTTCATCTTTTTCCGCATGAACATGCCGTTCGTGCAGATGTAGATGATACGGCCCTGTTTCCGAAGGCCATCGACTAATTCTTCAATTTTGGGGTAAATGAGTGGTTCACCGCCGCAGATTGAAACCATCGGTGCATCACATTCACTCGCGGATTGCAAGCAATCCTCCAGCGACATCATGTCCTTCAGGCTGGTGGAATATTCCCGAATGCGACCGCACCCCGTGCACGTCAAATTGCACGTATGCAAAGGTTCAAGCTGGAGAACCATTGCGAATTTCGGCGTTTTGGCGAGCTTATGTTTAATGATGTGCCCGGCGATTTTCGCCGTCAAAGCCAGAGGGAATCGCATAAAAAGATGAGGATATTAAGGAGCAACCCGCGAAAAAGCAACTACTTGCGAACGATTATTGGAAGCGAGAGGAGGAACGCGAGGGCTGGAATCAGGTTTACCGGAATCATTTTGGCCCAGACCGGGGAGGAAGAAGCTGGCTGGAGAAACGCTTTGAGAAGCGCTCAGGCCACCACATCCCATTCCAAAGGCAATTAGCGCAACGAGAATGGAAAGCCGGAAGCAGTTCCGATATAAATTCACATCGAGACTATAAAGCTACGGGTTAAATTCTTGCAACAGTTAAAATCAAGCAAAGTCATGGAAAATAGCGGAAAACAAAGGGCTGGGTTCGGGTTATACAAATGGATGAACACAAAGGGTTTTCTCCATATCACCCTCCTCCTGGGTGTGCTCTTCCTGAGTGTCACCCCCGGCTTATCTGAGGAGTATGACAACGGAATCGATCTTGTGGAGCGATATCGCGCCGCCCGGACTCAATTCGATCAAGCGCCAAAGAATGTCACCAACGCCTGGCTGTTCGCAAAGGCCTGTTTTGAACTTGCCGATCAGTCAGTGGACAAGAGCAATTTGGAATCCATCGCGCAGGAAGGAGTCGATGCCGGACGCGCTGCCGTTGCCGCTGATTCGAAGTCCGCACCCGCCCATTATTACCTCGCCCTGAACATCGGTGCTCTCGCCCAGACCAAAATGCTGGGTGCGCTCAAGTTGGTGCGCCAGATGGAAGCCGAGTTGCTTCGCTCAATTTCGATTGAAGCAGGCTACGACCATGCCGGGGCGGAACGCTCACTCGGAATGCTCTATCGGGACACGCCAGGTTGGCCCGCCAGCATCGGCAGCAAATCAAAGGCGCGCCAGCAGCTTGAATCCGCGGTCAAACTCGCTGCTGATTTCCCTGATAACCATTTGACGCTCATTGAGTCCTACTTGAAATGGAACGAGAAAAATGCCGCCCGGAAAGCCGCTGGTGAATTCAAAAAAATCAAGACTGAGGCGAGAAAAAAGTATGCGGGAAGCGAGTGGGCCTCAGCCTGGAAGGATTGGGATAAGCGCTGGAGAGCCATTTTGGACAAATTAAATATCGAAGAATGAGGCTGAATGGCTGCTTTAAGCTTCTAAGTTTTTCCCACAAATCGGTTGCAATGGCCTTCGCATGTGGTAAATAGACCTTTCCCGCCCGGCGGGACAAAACAATTTTTTATGTCACAGCATAGCAGTTTACGTGGAACGAGCGGCTTGAGCGCCAAGCGGAACGTCTTGAAGCGTTTCGAACGAGTTGAAATCCTGAAGAAGCGCGGGCAATGGAAAGAAGGCGACCGTGTGACAGGACTGCGCAAGACCAAAGTCGAAGGTTAATCCAGTTCACGATACTTTAGGACGGCTCTCGGGCCGTCTTTTTTATTTATATGGTGCGTCTGCAGAAATTCCTGGCGGACGCCGGGATTGCATCCCGACGGGCAAGCGAACAGATCATTCTTGAAGGCCGCGTGATGGTGAATGGGAAAACCGTCACTGAACTAGGGTCTAAGATTGATCCCGACTCTGACCGAATCACTCTTGATGGCCAGCCGGTTAAGGTTAAGCGTAAAATTTACCTGGCCGTCAACAAGCCTCCCAAGTTCATCTGTTCCAAGGCCGATCCGGAAAAGCGCAATTCCGTTCACGATCTGCTCCCGCGCGAATGGGCCCATTTGCAATCCGTCGGCCGCCTCGATTACCTGAGCGAAGGGTTAATTTTTTATACCAACGATGGCGAGTTTGCCTTGCGCCTGACACATCCGCGCTACGGCATCCGGAAAAAATACCTGGTCACCGTGAAAGGCGAGGTCACACCCGATCACATCCGCACCTTCCTCAAAGGGGTATATGATCAGGATGAAGTGCTTCGTGCCGAGCAGGGACGAATTCTGAAGAACAGCCACGCCTACAGCCTCGTAGAATTGGTGTTGAAGGAAGGAAAAAACCGCGAGGTGCGCCGCATGTTTGAATCGCAATCATTGGAGGTGGAGCGCCTCCAACGGGTGCAAATCGGCCCGATCAAATTAGGGCAACTCCCCAAAGGCAAATGGCGAACGTTGACAGCCCCGGAAATAAAAAGTTTAATGCCGCCCACGGACTAATTATTCGCAATATCCCGAGTGATCCATGCGTCTGGGATTAATGTCATGAAGAAAACGCCAGCGATTTTTTTATTCTTGCTCGCGGTTCTGGGCTTCAACATCGAGGCGCAGGAAAGCGGGGTCGTCACGGAAAGTAAAATTAATGTTCGGGGTAAACCTTCGTTGATTGGAGAAGTGGTTACCCAGCTTGAAAAAGGAGATAAAGTCACGATTCTTGAGGAGATCCCCACACCAGATGCAAAACCGGGCGAACCAACCAACTGGTTCAGAATCAAGCTGCCTGAGAATACGCCAGTTTGGGTCTTTTCTCCTTTCGTGAAGGACGGCGAAGTTTCAGCCAGCCGCTTGAATTTGCGCGCCGGTCCTGGCGAGAATTACAGCGTGCTCGGTCGCATTGAGCGGGACACAAAAGTAAAGACCATCCGCACTCAGGATCAGTGGATGGAAATTGAGGCGCCGGATCACGCCTATGCATTTATTGACGCATCCCTCCTGGATAAGAGTGGCACGAATGCCGCCGCAAACCTTCCCAAAATTGCGCGGCAAAAGCCT
Organism: Verrucomicrobiota bacterium; assembly: GCA_051955955.1. GTDB lineage: Bacteria > Verrucomicrobiota > Verrucomicrobiia > Limisphaerales > SXQI01 > DASVNK01. The sequence continues at coordinate 3,452 of JBQCGE010000414.1, read as the reverse complement.
GCCACTGTAGCACCCGGCGGCGCCGGAATTCCAACCCAGGCCGAACCACAACCGATTCACACCAATACCGTCGCGCAAGCTCCTTCAATCGCCACGACGAACACCGTTCAGCAGCATCCACCAACAAATACCATTGTGCAGATTGCACCGCCTGAGATTGAGCAGCAACAGATCGATACAAATGGACCGGTTCAAACAAATTTAACGGAGCAACTTCCTGCTCCTTCCACTACTCCGGTCCTTCCAACTCTCGCTCAGCAGGCCGCTACAAATGCGCCCACTCTGCCCGCAGCGGAAAGCACCAACGCGGTAACTGACACTCAGGGTGCCAGAGACAATGAACATCCCGATCTATTACCCCCCGGTGGGAATGCAGTTCAGTCCGGCACTCTAACTACAGCCGCCCCGACCCAACTTACCGAACAGGGTCCATCTGCTCCCACAACCTTGCCGCAAACCAGCCAGTTGCCGTCTCTGAAGAGTAACGAAGTCTTGCCAAGACGAATTGTCCGACGCGAAGGAATTGTGCGCGCGACCAAAAGTATCCAGGCTCCGACCTGGTACGAGTTGATTCATCCCGAAACGAAAAAAACGATGGATTACCTGCACGAAGAAAGATTGGGCGTGGACCTAAAGAGTTGGAAGGGGCAAAAAGTCGTTGTCACAGGCGAGGAGGGCATTGATGAGCGCTGGCCCAACATCCCGATCCTGGAACTTGAATCCATCCAGGCCGCCCCGTGATGCAAGCGAATAATCTTATCGACGGGCGGGCCATCGCCGAACAAATCCACGCGGAAACCACGGGGCGCGTTCAGGCATTGAAAGCCCGTGGCGTTGAGCCATGCCTCGCCTTCGTGCGGGTGGGGGAGGATCCCGCCTCCAAGGTCTATGTCGGGATGAAGGAGAAGATGAGCCAGAAAGTTGGCATCACTTCCCGCACCCATATTTTACCGGAAAACGCGAGTGAGTCGGAATTGCTAAAGCTGATCGCCGAGTTGAATGCCGACCCAAAGGTTCACGGCATTTTAGTGCAGGCTCCAGTTCCCCGTCAGATTGATTCCACCCATGTTTATTCCTCCGTATTGCCTGAAAAGGATGTCGATGGATTTCACCCCGTGAACATGGGCAAGTTGCTCCTCGGTGACACGGGCGGGTTTGTTCCCTGCACCCCGGCTGGAGTGCTGGAATTGCTCGTCCGGAGCAATGTCGAAATTCCCGGTGCAGAAGTGATTATTCTGGGTCGCGGCAATATTGTTGGCAAACCGATGGCCGCGATTCTTTGCCAAAAAGGCAAACACGCCAACGCCACCGTGACACTTTGCCATTCCCAAACCCGCAACATCATCGAGCATTGCCGGGCAGCGGACATTATTATCGCTGCCATGGGTTCCCCGCATTTCGTAAAGGCCGATATGGTGAAGCCGGGAGCCGTGGTGATCGACGTGGGTGTGAACCGGGTTCCTGATCCTTCCTCAAAAACCGGAACGAAGCTGGTTGGGGATGTCGATTTCGAAAATGTCCAGAAAGTTGCCGGGAAAATTACACCCAACCCCGGCGGAGTGGGCCCCATGACCGTGGCGATGCTGATGCAAAACACCGCGTGCGCCGCAGAACTTTTAACAAAATAAATACAAACTAATGCAAGCAAATCGAATTCTTCCTGACCTTCAAGCCTCAATTCTTTGCGAAGAGGTGCGCCAGGAAATTAATGGCAATTTTATGCTCATCGGGGTGATTGGGTTCGTCACCGTGCCTCAATTGCCTGTGACTGCGTTCAAGCTTTGTCTGTTCAACCGTTGGGCTGCCGGTTTGGGCCAATTCTCCGAAACCACTCGTTTGATTGGTCCTGACCAGACGACCGTCATCCGTCAAAGCCAGGTAAAATTCCAGTTGCAGGATCCGAGCCACAATGCCACCAACGTCTCCGTTTTTGGCCAGGTAAAATTTGAGCAGGCTGGCACTTATTTCGTCGAAGTGCTCGTGGACGATGTCTTGAAGCTCCGCTTTCCGATTCCCGTTCGCGTCGTGACTCCGCCGCAACAGGGAGCTGGCCAGGCACCCGCCACTGAGACCAAGTAACTGCCATGACGAATTACTTCGACCTTTCGAAGGATGTGGCCGTGGTCATTGGGGCCACGGGCGTTCTCGGCGGAGTGATTGCGGAAGGCCTGGCCGAGGCCGGCGCGCGCGTGGCGGTCCTCGGACGCAATATCGAGCGGGGTGAAGCACGCGCTCAATCGATTACAAAAAAGGGCGGACACAGCCGCTTTTTCATTGCCGATGTTTCCCATCGGCGAAGCTTGAAGAGTGCACATGAAAAAGTGGTGAAGGAGTTCGGGCAGCCGACCATCCTCGTGAACGCTGCGGGCGGAAACGATCCCAAAGTTACCGTCACCCCGGAACGGCCAATCGAATCAATCTCCGCCGATGATTGGCTGGCCAATTTCGACCTCAACCTCGTTGGCGGAGTGCTGCTGCCTTGCCAGGAATTTGGCCCGGCCATGTGCGCGCAAAAACGAGGCTCGATCATCAACATCGCGAGCGTTTCGGCCCACCTGCCCCTTTCGCGCGTCGTTGCCTATTCGGCCGCAAAGGCTGCCGTCATCAGCCTTAGCCAATTTCTCGCGCGGGAATGGGCGCCACAATCAGTTCGGGTGAATACTATTACCCCAGGCTTCTTCCCCGCCGAACAGAATCGCGCTTTGCTCTTTAACCCGGATGGCACCCCAACCGCCCGCGCCCAACAAATCTTTTCCCACACCCCTATGAAGCGATTCGGCGAGGCACGGGAACTGATCGGCGCTGCAATCTTTCTCGCCAGCCACGAAGCGAGCAGTTTTGTCACGGGCAGCGATATTCGCGTGGACGGCGGATTTTTATCCCAAACCATTTGATCCAATGATAACCCTCGCCGAGACTGCGCCTGAAAATTCCAGCGTTTCTCCGGAACGGGTGAGCGCCGTCGTGGCGCAGGCTTGCCCCGCCAAGGAATACAGCGGTAAAAAAGTGCTCGTCATCATTCCCGATGGAACACGCACCGCTCCCGTCGGGTTGCTCTTCAAAACACTGTTCAAGCAAATTGGGGAGGCCACTGCGGCCTTGGATATTCTTGTTGCTCTGGGAACGCACCAGGCCATGAGCGAATCAGCAATTTGCCAGCGCCTGGAAATTTCCGGCGAGGAACGCGCGCGGGATTTTCGGAAGGTCCGATTTTTTAACCATGCATGGGACGAGGATGAAGCGCTTCACGAGATAGGCACCATTCCCGCCTCGGAAATTCACGAGCTTTCGGGCGGGTTGTTCGCCATGGATGTCCCCGTCCGCATAAACAAGCTGGTCTATGATTACGATCAACTGATTATTGTCGGCCCTGTTTTTCCGCATGAGGTGGTTGGCTTTTCCGGTGGCAATAAATATTTGTTTCCCGGGATCAGCGGCCCGGAAATTCTGAA
>JBQCGE010000413.1:0-7952 GCA_051955955.1 Verrucomicrobiota bacterium | reverse complement strand
TCTGGCCTGGGCGCAATTGAAATTCGAATGTTTGGCCGACGCTTGCGGGCAAGAATTGCGATCCATCAAGGACATTCAGCAACGGTTTCGCGGCAATGGAAAACAAACTTTGTGGCAGAACGAATGTGCCTGGAGTTTGATCATCCAGATTGACCAGGACCAAAATGCGATACTCTCCATCGGCGGAGGTTCGTTGAAGGGCATAGATGGAAGAATCGGCGGGACTAAGGCGTTGCAACTTTGCATCATCAAAGAAACATGGGTTCGTTGAGAGCAGTTCGTTCAATCTCCCAATTTCCGGGAGGAGATTATCCGGATTGCCCCAGCACATCCCGCTGCTGTTGTGGACGTTTATTTTTTCCGTCGCGAGCCATTCGACTCCGCAAGTGATCGCGTATCCGCCGCTGGACGATGTGAGAGCGGAGAGTTGATTTCGCATCAGCGACCAGAGGCGACCTTTTTTCGCAAGGCGATCATTATCATGAGTCTCGCTGAAATGAATGAGCGTGCCGACGCGGTTATTCTGTTGAAATACATGGTCGAGATAGCCGCTGACCTGATGCGGTGAGAAATTTTGGAACAGCTCGCTATAGGCCCATTGCATGCCACCGCGCGTGAGTAGATCATCTGTCGCTTCCCACGAACCGCCCAACCCTTCCAAAAGGAAGATAGTGGCGGGAAATTCGAGACGAACTTTCGCCACGATATAGCGCCAGGCGTTGGTGGGGATTTTGTAACCAGCGTCGCATCGGAAGCCATCCACTCCTCGCCGGCACCAGGTGAGAAAAACTTCCGCCAGGTAATCCCACGGGAGCGGTTTGCGATGATCAATCTCGACCAGGTCCTCCCAGGTTGTGCCCCATGCACCAGGGCTCTCAAAAATTCCGTTTGGATTTCGCAGGAACCATTCCGGATGGGATTGTTGCTCCCTGGAGCCCCAGCCGGTGTGGTTGATTACAATATCCAGCAGGACGCGCCCGCCGAGTTGATGCGCGGCATCGGTCAATTCGCGGAATTGGTCAATCCCGGTGGTGCGCCGGTCGAATTCGACCAGAGCGGGATCAATGGCGGTAAGATCCTGCGATGCGTAGGGACTGCCATATCTGCCAAACCGGGCGTAAGTCGTGGGGGTCGGGTTTACGGGGAGTAATTGCAGGTAACGAAACCCGAGCGTTTTGAAGATGTGTGGCAGTTCACGTTTTAAATCGCGGAGAGTGCCGGAAGGAGGGATGACTGCATAACCTTCATCATCCAATCCAGTCAGCCGGGAATCCTGGGTTCGAGAGTTTATTCGGGCTGACTTGGTTTCACCGAACATTCGTGTGAAGGCGCAATAAATTGAGTTTCCGGTCCGGAGTTCATTGGGATGCACGGTAATGCCGCAGTTCGGGCCTTCAGGCCAAACTTGCCTTTGATTTGGATCGAGGAGGTATGCTTTGGCTGAAAACCAGCCCACTTCAGTAAGTACAAGCTCAAGCTCCCATCCGGTGGTCGTGCGTTTCATGGGGATGTCGCGCCAGGCGAGGCCCCTCGGAATTTTTGTTTCGCGCGGTTCGCCAGGAATTACATGCCACCGCTCAAGTTCCTCCCAGTACTCCTCCACGACTTCTGCCTGGAGCAGGGTTGCGCGCCCGATATTGGTGCGCAAAAACGCTTCATCGCCTTCCAGCGATGAAGCGAGTGTAAATCGAATTTTATCCCCTACGTAGCGTAATACCGTCGCTCCCGGCGGGGGATTCATCTCCATGTGCATCGAGTTCCTTCCAACGGCAACGAATTAAGCATGAAGACGCGGGAAAGACAAAGGGGGATAACAAAATTCAGAGATCATGGAGTTACGGCAGATTCAGCTCTCGTTGAGCAGGCTCTTTAAATCGAGCGGTTCGGTCACCATATTGAGTTCACCATCTGCAGTTCTGGGCCATTGATCGGGCGGTCTGTCCCAGTAAAGTTCAACCCCGTTCCCATCCGGATCGCGGAGATAAAGAGCTTCGCTCACGCCATGATCCGAAGCGCCTTCGAGCGGGATGCCCGCTTTGATCAGCCGCCGCAGCGCATCGGCCAGTTCCGCGCGCGTTGGATATACGATGGCAAGGTGGTAGAGACCGGTGCTTCCGGGGTGCGGGGATGAACCGCCACGACTCTCCCACGTGTTCAATCCAATGTGGTGATGATATCCACCCGCGGATAGAAAAGCCGCTTGCCGGCCGTAACGCTGAGTCAATTCAAAGCCAAGAATATCGCTGTAAAACTGCAGGGCGCGATCCAGGTCCGAGACTTTGAGATGAATATGCCCGATTCGGACATCTGGGTGGATGGGAGCGTTTTTTTCCATAATGGACCCACAGATTTGGTGCGAATCAAAGTTCCTCAGATTTACGGAATCCGCAATAGGACCGAACTTGCGAATCGGCTGGGGGGAGGCATTGTTGCTCGACAAGGAAGGGAGAATCATGGCGCTTTTTTCAATTCTGGATTTGGCATTTGTTCCAGCGAACGCGACGCCTGCAGTCGCATTGCGCAACAGCCTGGACCTGGCGCAGCATGCGGAGCGTTGGGGCTATCAGCGGTTTTGGCTGGCGGAGCATCATAACATGCCGGGGATCGCGAGCGCCGCTACATCCGTTGTGATTGGTTTTATCGCGGGCGGAACTAAAACGATTCGTGTCGGGGCAGGGGGGATCATGCTGCCGAATCACGCACCTTTAGTCATTGCTGAACAATTCGGAACATTGGAATCCCTTTATCCGGGGAGGATCGATTTGGGCCTGGGACGCGCTCCTGGCACGGACCAAACAACCGTGCGGGCACTCCGAAGGGATCCGACGCGGGCGGACCAATTCCCAGAGGAAGTCCGGGAATTACAGGAGTATTTTGAGGAGGCAGAACCCGGCCAGGTTGTGCAGGCGGTTCCCGGAGCGGGTTTAAATGTTCCCATTTGGATTCTCGGATCAAGTCTTTTTGGGGCACAACTGGCGGCACACTTCGGGCTTCCATATGCCTTTGCGTCGCATTTTGCTCCAAAGGCACTTTTCCCTGCATTACAAGCCTACCGCAAAAACTTCCGGGCATCCGAGCGACTCGCGAACCCGTATTGCGCCGCGGGTGTTAATGTCTTTGCCGCAGATAGTGATGCGGAGGCGCGCCGGATTTTTACTTCGGCGCAGCAACAATTTGCCAACCTGGTTCGTGGCAGGCCTGGCAAGCTTCAGCCGCCCATCGACGATATCGAGATGTATTGGAACCCAATTGAAAAGGCGCATGCTTCTTCCATGCTGGAATATTCTTTCGTTGGGTCACGCGACACTGTGCGGATAGGTCTGGAGAAGTTCGTGAAGGAAACTAAGGTCGATGAATTGTTTGTTGTTTCCGCGATTTACGATCATTCCGCGCGGTTGCGTTCCTATGAGATAGTCAGCGAAATATTTCAAAATCTACAGGACTGAGGTTTGGGCGAGAGGTCGCATTTTTATGCACCTTTGTAAAAGGAGCAGCGTGAATAAACGGAGAAAAATTCAAGTCTGCGGGAGTGCGGGTTGATTCCATGCGGGAAAATCAATCTAGTAAACATGAACAACAAAAAATTTTCTGGTTTGCTTCGATCCATCATTTTTGCCGTTTGCTGGCTGGGTTGGAGTGGACTGTTATTGAGCTCTCTTGCCCAGGCAGCGGATCAACCCTCCGACCGGGTAATCGCTTTTTACTACGGCTGGTATGGCAATCCGCAAACCGACGGCGCTTATGAGCATTGGAATTCGGACGTGATTCTAAACGAACCCAAGGGCAAACCGAAGAAATATCCGGGTGGCGATGACGTCGCAGCAAACTTTTATCCCCAGGCCGGTTGCTATTCTGTCAACGATCCGGAGACATTGGACCGGCAGATGCGTGAGTTGGTAGCGGCTCGTGTTGGAGTGATCGGCGCTTCCTGGTGGGGAGAAGAAACATTCACTGGGAAAAACCTGAAACGTTTGATGGATGCGGCGCATGCACAGGGGTTGAAAGTTTGTATTCACATCGAGCCGTTCGGTGGAAGAAATGCGATCACAACCGGGAATGCAGTTCGCAAATTGATAGATGAATATGGGAGTCATCCCGCTTTTTTCCGATCCAAAGAAGCTGGGAATCGTCCCGTCTTTTTCGTGTATGATAGTTATCTTACTCCTGCAACAGAATGGGCTGAACTTCTAAAAGCTGGCGGTAAGGAATCGATCCGGGGCACAAAATATGACTCGGCCATGGTTGGGCTGTGGGTGAAAGAAGGAGACGGCAATTTCATGACGGAGGGTGGTTTTGATGGCTTTTATACCTATTTCGCCGCGGATCGTTTTTCATTCGGCTCGACTGCTAAAAACTGGCCGCAGATGGCGGCGTTCGCGCGGGAACATAAGCTCTTGTTTATTCCCAGCGTTGGGCCAGGCTACAATGACACCCGCATTCGGCCCTGGAACGGCGGCACAACACGATCACGGGACGAGGGAAGGTATTATGACCGAATGTTTGAAGCGGCAATTCGTTGCAAGCCCGACTTAATCAGTATTACCTCGTATAACGAATGGCACGAAGGGACTCAGATTGAACCGGCAATCCCGAAAAAATTGTCGGACTATATCTATAAAGATTATTCACCCAGGGAACCGGACTATTATTTAAAGCGCACGGCGTACTGGGTGGAACGATTTAATTCAAGCCGCTAAATCGCGTTTATTTTACGATCCAGTTCAAAATCGCTTTCTGAACGTGAAGGCGATTTTCGGCCTGATCGAAAATAGTTTGAGCATTTTTCTCGAACGTATCTTCGGTGATCTCCTTGCCGCGATAGGCAGGGAGACAGTGCATGACGAGGGCGTCAGGTTTCGCGAATTTTACGAGGGCTTCGTTGATTTGATAGCCGGAGAGTTCGCGAATGCGCTCGGCAGATTCAGATTCCTTGCCCATCGAAATCCAAACGTCCGTGTAGAGCATATCAGCACCTTTCGCTGCGGAGGCGACATCCTCCGTCACAAGTATTTTGCCACCGGCGGCTTCGAGCAACGCCTTGGCAGGCTGATATTTTTTGGGTGCGGCGAGGCGAAGTTCAAATCCGAGTTTCGCAGCAGCAAAAATCCAGGAGATGGGAACGTTGCAAGCGGCATCACCGACAAATGTGACTACTTTACCGCGAATCGGGCCGCGCTTTTCCTGGAAGGTGAAAATATCAGTCAGGATTTGGCAGGGATGCTCATCATCCGTAAGGGCGTTTATCGTCGGAATTTTGGAGTAATCGGCAAACTCCTCGACATCCTGCTGGGCGAAGGTGCGGATGACCGCGCCGTGAATCATGCGCCCAAGGACACGTGCGGTGTCCTTGATCGGCTCACCGCGGCCGAGTTGAATTTCGCTGGCACTCAGGAACATCACCTGGCCACCGAGCTCGCGAATGCCAACTTCGAACGAAACGCGGGTGCGGGTCGAGCTTTTGGAAAAGAGCAAGGCCCAGGTCTGCCCTCTGAGCGGCTGCTCGGAATGATGGCCTCGTTCCTGTTTAATTCGTGTGGAGGAAGTGAGAATTTCCTCAATGGCTTCGGTCGAAAGCTTTTGGATGCTGAGCAGGTTCTTCATGGATGCTGGGACTGAGATGATTATGCGAGGGAAGCAACGACGCGGCCGATGATTTCAAGGCCTTCGTCAGCTTCGGATTTCTTGAGGTTGAGCGCCGGCAGCAACCGGGCCACGTGTGTTCCGGCAGGCACGGTCATGACCCCGGCTTGATGGAGTGCGTTGACGAATTGAACGGCGTGAGTTTTATCCGATTTCAAAAATGCAGGGATGTTTTCGGCGAGTTGAATGCCGATCATCATCCCGAAGCCACGGACTTCGTGGATAACGTTGGGGAACTTCTGCGCTAGTTTCTCGAGCTCCGTTTTGAGATAGAGACCAATCTGGCGAACGTTCTGGTCAATTCGGTCGCGCCGAATCACTTCAAGCACTTTGAGGCCAACGGCACAACCAAGCGGTGAACCGCCATAAGTGGTGGCGTGGGTTCCAGGCCCGAGGAGATCGGCGTAACGGTCGCGCACCCAGAATGCGCCGAGAGGGAAACCACCCGCGATGGCCTTCGCCCACGAAATCCCGTCCGGGCTGAATCCTTCTGCTCCCGGTATGTCCTCAAGCAAGCGATGGTAGCTGCAGAATTTTCCCGTGCGGAAGTAGCCTGCCTGAACTTCATCGGTAAGAAGCAGGAGATTTTTTTCGGTGCAAAGTTTGCGCAGGCCCAGGAGATACTCGGGCTTCGCTGGAGCGACGCAGCTTTCACCCTGGATGCATTCGATCAGTACCGCGACAGTTGCTGGCGAAATGGCATTCCGAACCGCATCGAGATCATTGTAGGGGACGTGTTTGAAACCAGGGACCGAAGGTTCAAAACCTTTCTTTACCTTTTCCTGACCGGTGGCGGAAATGCCAGCGAGCGTTCGACCATGGAATGAATTAAAAGCGGTGATGATTTCGAAACGGCCTTCATCATGACCGAACTTGCGGGCGAGCTTATAGAGGCCTTCATTCGATTCCGCTCCGCTATTGGAAAAGAAAACTTTCCCAGGCCCGGCGAGGTTTACCAATTCCTCGGCGAGGCGGCCTTGTGGTTCGGTGTAATAAAGATTTGAGACATGGACCAGTTTTTGAGCCTGGGCGAAAAGGGCTTCGGCTATTTCGGGGTTGGCATGGCCAAGGGAGCAGGCACCAATCCCGCTGGAGAGATCCAGATAGCGGCGACCGTTCACATCCCAGAGCGAAGCGCCTGAGCCGTGATCGAGCACGAGGTCGAAGCGTCCATAGCTCGGAACGACATTTTTTTGGAATAGCGCCTGGATGCGCTGCGATTCGTTGTGAACAATGGGCGGGGTGAGTTCTTTCATTGCAATACAACCTCCGTGCCGACTCCGGCATCTGTAAAAATCTCGAGCAAAACAGCGTGGGGAACACGGCCATCAACGAAAGAAACCTTTTCCACCCCGGCCTTCAATGCGGCCACAGCGCTGTCGACCTTGGGGATCATTCCTTTGTCGATCACACCAGCTTTCTTGAGCGAATCGACTTCGCTGACTTTGAGGTGCGGGATAAGCGAGCTCGGATCTTTCGGATCACGCAAAAGCCCTGGGACATCACTCATGAACACGAGGCGCTTGGCCTTGAGGGCAATGGCGGTCTGGGCCGCGGAGACGTCGGCATTACAGTTGTAGATTTTGCCATCCTCTCCGCGCGCAGTTGGGCTAATGACAGGGGTGACGGCATCATGAATACATTCGCGCAGCGGGTCGGTGTTGACGCGGAAGACTTCTCCCACGTAACCGATATCCAGCGGCGCGCTCCCGGAATTTTGCAGGAGCAGCTTGCGGCAGGTGAAAAGATCCGTGCCGGAAAATCCTTTGCTTTTGCCTCCGAGGGAAGTGATTACTCGGACCACTTCAGGATTGATTTCACGGGACAGGACACGATCAACAACTTCAACAGCGGCTTCGCTGGTAATGCGCTGACCTTGAATGAAATCGCCTTTGATTCCGGAGCTTTCCAGGGCACGGGTAATCGCTTTGCCACCGCCGTGAACAACAATGGGATTAATGCCAACCGCTTCGAGGAAAACAATGTCGCGAGCGACGCTGTTGCGGACATTCGGATCGGGCGAATCCATGAAGCTGCCGCCATACTTGATGACGAACGTTTCATTGCGGAAGCGCTGGATGTAGGGAAGCGCTTCGAAAAGCGTATTGGCCTTGGCGATCAGTTCCTGCATTTTTCCTCCGGTCTGGCTTCGATGTTCAACCTCCAAGCGCGGCCGGGTTGCTCACATCACCTTTGTTGAAATCCACGTAATCTTCCGTCAGATCGCAGGTGTAAACGACGCTATGGCCACTGCCGAGATTCAGGAAGATATGGAGATCGAATTCCTTCGCTGCAACCATTTTGACGAGCGT
>JBQCGE010000412.1:0-2710 GCA_051955955.1 Verrucomicrobiota bacterium | reverse complement strand
TGCTTTTTACCGAATGCGTCATGCTATTGACCAACGGTGAACGAGCGGCATGGGATGAAGCTCACGCTAAATGGTTGAAGGAATATGGGGTGCCAATTTATTGCGAGAAAATTGATTCAGTCGAGCATCATCGAGGGTTCATGACGGGGGTAAGACTCGCTGACGGCTCAAAAGTATTGGCAGACTCTCTTTTCACTACTCGCGGCGATATTGTTCACAATCGACTCGCGCAACAACTCGGAGCCAGGCTCGATACGAGCGGCGAAATCATCGTCGATCGCTGCCAGCGAACGAGTGTTCCGGGTCTTTACGCCGCCGGGTGCGTTACTCCCGCAAATTGTCAGATGATTATTGCCGCCGGCGATGGCGCCGCGGCCGCCCAGGCAATTAACCGGGAAATGTTTGAAGCCTCACTGACTAACGGTTCGCTTCGCCAGCACCGCAAGGCGCAGATTCGAACGGGCGCAACAGAACCGGTTATACTTCCAGGTTGATCGCGTCGGAGTCAAAATCGGGCTCTATTTCCCGTCCTCTGCTTTTCGAGGTCCTACACTGCTTAGATCAACCTGCTGGAACCCAATTTTATGCGCGGGCGAATCAGGCGTCAGGCGGAAATCCTGTTTTGCTGCGTTTACAAATCCTGGGTTGGCGAGAAGCGAGTGCTGGTCATGTCCACGTTTGCGCCATTCCTCCAGGGTCGCTCCGGCAAATTTCATCTTGGCCTGGTTATCATCAAGGCGCTCGTCGTAATAAATATTGTTGTCCATCACATAATGATCGTTCGACCAGTTGCTTCCGAGCAGGTCCCCAGAGTTAAAACAAACGATGTTGTTGGTGAAAATAAAAGAGGTATGCCCTTCCTCCCGCGTGCGCATTAATTCATGCTCAACGTTAAACGCAAAAATGTTATTCCGAACGATATTGTCCTTCCCGTAATGCTGGTGAAACCCCGCGCTCTTACAGCGATAAACCACATTATTTTCAAGCAAAATGCCGCTGCTGCCCTCATCTGTATACAAACCCCAGCCGCCGTAGGTGAATGCGCTTACATCATGGATCAGGTTATTGCGCAGGACAGTGCCCTGTTGAATCCCCAGGGTATAAATCCCACCCATGTCGCTTAATAAATTCTGCCCAATGTGATGCAGGTGGTTAAACTCAACTACATTTTCGCGGCAAGGAGTTTCCTGGTAGCCCCAATTCCAGCCAACCGATATTGCGGTATAATATAAGTCACTGATTTCATTATGCGCGACCCGGTTCGTGCCGCTTTGCATGATAAATATTCCGACTGCTGGAGCGAAAACCCGCCCCAATTTCCGCAACTGATTATCCGTAATAACATGCGAGTTGTTTTCCTCAATTGAATTTGCCGGTTTGCGACCTTCGCCAATTCGAATCCCACCGCCGCCCAAATCGCTCATCTCGTTTCCCTGCACCACAAATCGTTTGCACCCTCTCCCGAGTTCGAGCCCGTACCCTCCGAAATCCGTGAAACGGCACGATTTGAATGAGCAATCTTCGGCAAATTCCGCCTGTATATCGCCATGGATTTCAACGGCCGCCTGCGTATCTGCATATCCATCCTTTGGCAATATCCAATCGGTTTGAGCGAACTCAATCCCTTCGAAGTGTAGATTCCTTACAAGGGTGCTTTTGGCAGCATCGCCTTTGATAATTATAAGTTGATCGAGAACGGGGGCGAAAACTTCGGCGTTACTTGAATCCTCATTTTCCTCAGCGAGGTATCTGACCACTCCGTTTGCTCCATCCAAATACCACTCTCCAGGAGAATCCAACGCATCCGGGGCATTCTCGATATAATATTGCGCAGTGTTTTCCTGGTTGGACGGCCTCCCCGGTTTGGACAAAACTACTTTATGTTCCCGGGCATCGACCGTCCTGATCGGCATGCGGATATCTGCCCATGCGAAGTAGGCAATGAGTTCCACGTCGCCGCTCTTCGCCCACTCAGCCTTTATATCATTTCCTTTATATTTAAAACTCAGGGGACCTTCTTTTGAAGCCGCTCCATCCACCCGGAAATAACCAGTATTCGGGGTTCGGGCGCGAATCTTTCGCTCTCCATTAATAAACAACTGGTTGAACTTCCATTTCCCTTCGCGTGCTTCCGGCACTGATGCTTCCCATACATGCGGATCCTTTGCGTTGCGTTTCCAGTTCTTGATTTGCCGCCCGCCACTGATCACCACCTTTGCATTCGGTGCCGCCGCAAATGTCAGGTTTGAATCCTCCGGCCCAAGTTGAATCACCTTTTTCATTTCATACCGCCCGGCATTCAGGACAATTCGGATCGGTTCCTCTGGATGCGATTTCCGGTAATCGCGAGCCTGGGCAATCACCTCCTGCAAGTCCTGTCCTTGCTTTACGTCGATGCGATGTTCCGCCGCAACGCAGTTGGCCACCCCCAGGATCAAACAAAGTAATAGGCGCATAAAATGTGGACGGAGAGTTTTGGCTTAAATTCACGCCTTGGAGCAAAGCGGGTCAAGCTGTAATCTCACTTAAAATGGTGACGACGGTTCTAAAAATTGAATCCGCGGCGGACTTTCAGCATGCAAAACAGCTTGCAGCAAAAACACTGACCGCTGGCGATTTGGTCGCGCTGCCGACAGAAACAGTTTACGGCCTCGCTGCGAATGCATTTTCGGAACCAGCGGTGGCTAAAATCTATGAAGTCAAAGGCCGC
>JBQCGE010000411.1:0-5137 GCA_051955955.1 Verrucomicrobiota bacterium | reverse complement strand
TTTTAATAAGCTAGTTCATGAGGTTCGAAAAATTCGGATCCTGGGTGCGGCTGCCCTCGCAATGGTGTACGTGGCAAGCGGTCGTTTCGATGCTTACGTCGAAGGAGGCGTCCGCCTATGGGATATCGCAGCGGGTGGTCTTATCCTCGAATCCGCTGGCGGAGATTTCTGGCATGAACCGGTGGGGGATGATTATGTCTACCGAATCATCGCCAACAACGGAAAGCTGCGAAAGAAACTGCAATTCGCTTAATGCGAATGCTGCACGAAGTACGCCGCGGCCTGGGAACGCCGGCTTAACCCGAGCTTTTCCAGGATGTTGCTGAAGTAGTTCTTGATCGTCTTGTCGCTCAAGCCCAACACGGCGGCGATTTCCTTGTTTGTTTTTCCTTCAGCCACGAGCGCGAGCACTTTGCTTTCCTGCGCTGAAAGCAGCCGCAATTTGTTTCCGCTAGTCGGGTCCTGCATCAACGCCTGCACCTTGCCAAAAACCCGTCCTGTCACCGCGGGATCCAAAATCGATTGTCCGGAGGCAACTTTTTGTACGGCCTCTATCAGCGCGTCGCGCCCCACTTCCTTCAGCAGGTAACCATCTGCTCCGGAGGAAATCGCCTGCACAATAATATCGTCATCGGCAAACGAAGTCAGAACCAGCACTCGAATATCCTTTTCGAAGGTCTGGATTTTTCGGGAGACTTCGAACCCATTGCCATCCCCAAGGCGCACATCCAGAAGGACGACATCCGGTTGAAGAGCTTCGGCTTGAGTAATCGCTTCCGCTGCTGATGATGCTTCGCCTGCCACCTCGATATTTGGGGCGCGGCTCAGCAACATTCGCAGGCCGACTCGAACGACCTCATGATCATCAACTATTAAAACGCGAATGGGATTCACGGGGGGAGAAATGCTGTTTTTGAGTGGGAATGTCGAGCACGATTCGGGTGCCCTTGCCGAATTCCGAAGAAATGGAAAAAACGGCCCCAAGGTCATGGGACCGTTTGGCCATATTGCGAAGGCCAAAGCCTTTTCCTTTGACTGCATCCTGGTTAAACCCGGTCCCGTCATCCTGAACTTCAAAGCGGATATGCCCGTCGATCAACCGCATTGAAATGACGGTTTTCGAGGCAGCGCCATGGCGCAAACTATTGCTCATCGCTTCGCGGGCGATGTGGATCAATTCCGTGGCTTGACCGGGGCTGAGCGATTCCATCGCCGCCTGGTCGAGGTCGAGCCGCACCTTGTTTGAATTTTCCTGCCCGAGGGTCAGGGCGAGTGACTTCAACGCCGTTCGGAATTCCTGCGGTTGAATGGCGTTGGATTCCAGGCCAAGAATGACGTTGCGGAGTTCACGAATCACCGAGTTGATGTCCAGCATCGCGCTCTTTAAGCGGCCTTCCACTTTGGCTGGTTCGCGGTCGAGGAGCTGGGCGCAATCCTCCACATTCAGGCCGACGGCATAGATCGATTGGATGATATGGTCGTGCAAATCGCGTCCAAGCCTTTCCCGACTCTCAGCCAAATGCTCCAGTTGAAATTTCTGTTCCTCGAGTTTGCGCCGCAATTCGGCAAATTGCGTTTTGGTTTGTTCCACCCGTCTTCTGAAATGCAAAGCCCAAAGCAGGGGGATAATGGGAAGGGCAAAAAGCGCGGTCAAGAGCAGGGGAGGAACGCCAGATCCCTGGCTGGAGTATGCGGATGGTTTGGGCCGCGGCTGCAACACTTTTAAATTCGCTGCGGCACCTGCCCTTAACACCTGCCGTCCCGCTGGAAGCAACGCCAGCATTCCCTGGACTTCCACCTTGCTGCCGAGTAGGTCGTTCACGGGCGGTTCGGAGAGCTGGACGGCCTGGAAAAGATCACCATCACTCACCACCAGGTCCGAACCTGCTTGCGCATTTTTACTGATGGCGGCCACGGTCCCTTTGATTGAAACGAATTGGTCATTCCATGTGCCTGATTGCAATTGCTTCAGAGTCGCCGGGGTGGGAGCCACTGGAAAGCGCGAGCCTGTTTTTTTTACGAGAGTGTGGGCCAGCCATTTGTTCGAGATCGGATTGCGCAGGAAACCGGACGCTTCCACTTGCTCACCCGGAATGAGCGATTCGTTTTTATCCGTCTGGATCAGGATGGTGCCGCTCTCATCCTTGATCAGGAATTCATTCGTTGCTGGAGCATGGAGTACCGTTCCTTTGATATGAATTCGGTGATCGAGCGGTCCGGAGGCGGAATACCAAAGGAGCTTGGAAATGTCGTGAATTGGGGTCGCAAATGGATCGTTGACTGGCGTCAGCGGAGTCATTTGCGAATCCAGTTGCGCAAATAATCCAAACCCAGTGAGTTTTTGCTGATAGTAAAATGTGCCGCCCACTCCGCTGAGTGTTACCGTGCGTCCGATGTAATCCGGCAGCGCCGTTGTAGTGAAAAAAAGGATTTGGCCTGAGCTTCCCCCTGTCCAAAGTTCAAGGTAGCTATGGTCCCTTCGGTTCTCCTGCGACTGAACGGTTCCGGTGACTTCCACATATTGGCTGTCAAAGGCGCCGCTGTTTAATTGTTCAATTGAGATTTTTTTGGGCGAGGGGAGCTCTCCTTTTCCAATCACTTTGATGCTTGCGATTTGAACAATGGGCGAGAACAGGCCTGAGCCGGTCACGCCGGTCACCTCCACTACATCTCCGGGGCCCAGGTCTTTCGGCCATGGCGTTGGGTAAACGTAAATGCCCGCGCTTTGATCCTGCATGAAACAAAGCTGGCTCCCTGGCACATAACAAGTGATTACTCCCTTTAATTTTACCTCATGTCCCTCGTTAGCTTCTGATGGTGAAAGACGCAGAACCTGCTGGCAGGTGGTCAATGCATCCGGTTCCGCTGCATTCAGGCAATAGGTAAAACAAGCGACCCAAAAAATGAGGCGCACAGGCTGAAGTAATAGCGATCTAATAGCTGCGGACAAGTCGAGTGAATAATACGCAATTCGTTCCGAGCGGCAATAAAATTGCATGATTGAACGCGACCGTCAGTGCTCCGCTTCGTGTTCCTTAGCTGCGGCTCTACATGATTGTATTCGGCGGAAGCACTTTCCACGCCCCACGAATCAGTGTGAGTAGCTGTGGCGTGCCAGGCGGAAGTTTCGTCGCGTCCATGAAGTTCAAATCGAATGCCCAGTTCCGGTTCGGCGCATTGTAAACATCCGATTTACCCCAGACCGCTTTCGAGATTTTGCTATAGAACATCACGACCATGGAACCGTTGTAGGTAAATTTGCGCCCATTCCAATCCTCAAGAAAGCGCGGGAAGTTTTCGACTCCTCCGCTGTAATCGTCTCCATCGCTCGGGACAATTCCACCGAGGAACGCGGCGTTGACGGTTGTATCAGCGGCGTCACGGTTTCCCAGGCTCTTGCTGGAGTTCGAATCGCTCCAGGCGGTTGAGAGCACGGTGATTGAATCTCCAATTAAAGAAGCTGGTTTCGTTAAGCTCGTGTTCGTCGTTCCAAGGTGAGCTGAAGGTGCGTTATAATTCCCTTTAACGTAAAGCGGGTCGGGGGTGGCAACCGTGAGCCCGAGGCTTGGCAAAGTTTGCCCATTGAGCAGTCGAACGCCCGGCTGCGCGGATGAAGGTTGCGCGCGCATGTCGTCCACATATATCGAGTTGAGGTCGCGCCCAAGCTGGTTCCGGAGAACGGTGTTGGTCTGCGCCCAGTTTTTAAGTTGGCCGACATCAATATCGACCACGTTCACGGTCTTTCCTTCACGCTTGTTATAAAAGCTCGCATTGGTCGAAATAAATGTTTTCGCCTGGTTCCACGGGATCGCCGTGGCGAAGCTGTTGAAAGCCCCGCTCTTCACCTGAACGCCGCTCGCGCTCACCGTCACGACCATGTCGGCCTTGTTGTAGTAACGTTGCTTCCCCATGGTGGAGTTTTTATCTTCCGTCACCGGCGGTTGTTCGACCACGGCGCGAACCGCATCAGGGCTGTTATTGGTCCCGATTGGCAGGCTCAACGCGCTGACCTTGGAATCGTGTTCGCCGTTAAACGTCACCGGACCCTTAGAGCGAACGCTGGGATCGAGAGGCGATTTGTTCAGGATAATATCCCCGGCAGCGGTGACATGGTCCATGTAAGTGAGTCCGTTGATCGGCTGCGTATATATTTTAGCATTACTATGCACCCGGCCGGTAATCTTCATCACCGGTCCGGGGTTAATCTCAAGGTCCATGGCATAGAAAATTGCGAATTGAAAGATTGGTATCGAAGCCACCTGCACCTCCTGTTTCACGGCCGCTGTCACGTTCCCCACTTTTGCATTGGAAATGATCCGGTAAGTCGAGGCCATTCCTTTTAATCCGGTATATTGCGAGGCGAGGTTTGTATACCCCCAGGAACTTAAACGGGAAATGTAGGTGTGATCCTCCGCCCCTTGCGCATTGTTGAAGCTGATATTTTGCCAGTACGAATTTTCGCCGCTATTTGGCACAAGCAGTGAATAGGCACTCATTGAGCTGTAGACCGCAGCTTCACCATACTGCAGATAATCCCGCGAAATCCGCGCGATGACTTTTTCCGTCGCAGCTTCCGCGGCGGCCTGCGCTCTATAATAGGTATTGTTGCGTTCTGTCAGGATTGCTCCGGTCGAAGTCCAGTTCAATGCCCCGGCCAGGGTCGCGAGCCCAACTGCGGCGAAAATGATCACCACGACCAGCGCATAGGCGGCGTTTCGTTTTTTGGAAATGCGTGTTTTCATTGGGGGCTATTCGAGTGAGCGGCGGGTAATCTTCGCGCGGATTTGGTAGAAATCGTAAAGTTGTCCATGCCCAATTTTCACAATGGGAAATTGGATTTGATAAAATTGCAGGGTCAGTCCAATGACCCGGTTATTGCGATTATTCTCGAGGATATTTCCGAGGTGGTCCTCCGAGGTGAAAACAAGACTGTTGGTAATCGAGTTTGCCACAATCGATACTGCCGAAGTTCCGTTCGTCGTCCGTTTTAATTTGTTGTCGGAAGAATCCCAAAAGTATCGGATATATTTGGTCAAACTTGCGGTGGGATAAATTTGGATCGCACTGCCTTGCTGCTTCTCGTCCGGTTGCACTTCGCTGAAGGAATTGATGCTTCCAGAACCTATTTTCACCAGCT
>JBQCGE010000410.1:0-3597 GCA_051955955.1 Verrucomicrobiota bacterium | reverse complement strand
ACGGGGGAACGGAGCGAGTTGAACCTGCTGGCAACCTTGCAGCCGGATGCCAAACATCCACGCCATTATTTTGCCGATTTTATCACGGAAAAGAAACGAAAGCCGAAGTCCCTATCCGTGTGGGTGGGACCGGAAGGTGATTTCACACCGGCGGAGATCAATGCAATTCGAGGGGCGGGAGCGTTGCCGATTTCCCTGGGGCCGCTTGTGCTGCGGAGTGAAACTGCTGCCTTTTATTGCATGTCGGTGCTGAATTACGAACTGCAATCGCCTGCGTGAATGATGCCGGTGCTGCAACAGCATAGAGTCAGGCAGGGTTGAGGTTTTGGCGAGTCCGGATAAACTCCACACATGCGGTCTGGACCATTATTCAGTGATTTATTGGCGCTTCTGGATACGCCTGAACCCGCGGGCCTCGGTCCTGAGCGACGCCCGGATGCGCTCAGCATTCCATCGCTGGATGAAAAATTGCGCGCTCCTTTCCAGGATCAGCGCCTTACGCCTGCCACCAAAAACCTGCTGCGCGCGACGATTTACCTCTGGCACGATCACCTTGATCCGGCGCACGAAATCGCGCAGGCGATCGAAAATCAGGATGGCAGCCTGGTGCACGCGATCATGCATCGGCGCGAACCGGATTATGGCAATGCGAAATATTGGTTTCGCCGGGTGGGAACGCACCCCAGCTTTCTCGGGTTGGCGTTAAAGGCGAGAGAGCACCTTGCCAAAAACGAACAGGGCGACCTGCTCAGCCGACTTTTACCGAACAAGACGTGGGATCCATTCGCGTTCGTCGATGCGGTGGAAGATACGGCGGAAGGTCGATTTATTGCGACCGTACCGATCTTACGCCAGATCCAGAAACTGGAATTCGAATCGTTGGTGGAAAACCTCGTGAACCGGATTTCGTGAGAACCCGAGGTTTTGGTCTCCCCGCGCTCCACGCTATTTGCTCTTGCTGCCCCCCTGTTGGTCCCAAATCGCTTTGATTAATCAGGGACTGGTATGTTCCCGGGCTTCAACGGTTGGTTCAAATCCAGCAGCGCGAAGGGATTTGGAGGTTTCCGGGCCAATACTGGCAAAGCGGATTGCCGGAAATTTCTGCTTCAAGGAAGCGAGATCGAAGCGTTTATTGAAATGCTCCACGGTGGAACCGCTGGTGAAAGTAATCCAATCCGCGCCGGATTCGAGCAGGCGCGCCGCGGATCCGTTACGATCATTCTCTTCGGGAACCGTTCGGTAGCACGGCACGTCATCGATGATTGCGCCCTGTTCCTCCAGCATTTTGGGCAAATCCAGATTGGCCACCTCAGCGCGCATCAACAAGATGCGAAGATTTTCAATGGATTCGAATTTGGAAATTGCATCCGCGACTTTATTACCAAGGTACTCCTCCGGCATGGCATCCACGCGCAAGTGCAGTTCCTTGAGCTTAGCTGCCGTTGCGGGCCCGACTGCCGCGATGCGCAAATTGCCGAGCGCGCGCAGATCTTCAAATGCCTTGAAAAAATAATCAAAAAAAGTGGTGACCCCATTCGGGCTGGTGAAAACGATCCAATCATATTCACCAAGGCCAAGCATCGCCTCCATCAGGTCGCTTTTGTTTTCGGGCGGTTCGATTCGGATAGTCGGGATTTCCATCACTTCCGCGCCGAGTTCGCTGAGGTCATGGGCCAACTGACTGGCCTGTTCGCGGGTGCGGGTGACCACGATGCGTTCGCCAAAGAGGGGTCGGTGCTCGAACCAATTCAATTTATCGCGCATCTGCACCACCTCACCAATGATGGTAATGGCGGGCGCGCCGAATTGCCTGGTTTCAACGAGGTCAGCAATGGTTCCCAGAGTTCCTGTGATTGAACTTTGACGGCCGCGAGTGCCCCAGCGAACCATCGCGACGGGGGTGGCGGGACCGAGGCCATGCTTCGTTAATTGGGACGCGATCTGGCGAATTCGCTCGACACCCATAAGGATGATTTTGGTTCCCGGTTCCCGCGCGAGCCAGGCCCAATCGACACTGGCATCGAGTTTTTCCGGGTTTTCATGGCCGGTCACCACAGTGAAACTGGAACTGTGTTCTCGGTGCGTGATTGGAATCCCGGCATAATTCGCGACGGCTGTGATGGAAGAAACGCCCGGCACAACTTCAAAGGGAACTCCCGCGTCGACCAACTCTTCGGCTTCTTCGCCGCCGCGGCCAAAGATGTAGGGGTCGCCCCCTTTCAAGCGGACGACGATTTTTCCTTCCCTGGCCCGGGTGATCAACAGGCGATTGAGTTCATCCTGGGGAATGGCGTGCTCTTTCGAACGTTTGCCGCCGTAAATAATCTCCGCGCCTTTTGACGCAAGGTTAAGCAGATCGCGGTTCACCAATGCGTCATAGACCACCACATCCGCCCGCTTGAGCAACTCCGCTCCGCGCAACGTGAGCAAGCCGGCATCCCCGGGACCCGCGCCGACCAAATAGACCATTCCTTTCACTTTCATCGGGCGAAAATTAAGCGCGGGAAGGAGCCGTTGCAATAAATTGGAGGTTTTTCGAGATTCACTTCAGCGAGCGGCATTTCCAATTGGGACGATTGAATAAAATCCAATGGCCTTCCGGTGAAGCTTTCGCCATCTTCCTGCCGTTGATCATAAGCAAACAGCAAAGTGGTAAACTGCAGATGATACTGGCCTCGCTCCCCTGCTCCACTCCAGCCGAACACCTCGCGCTGGATGAGGCGCTGCTTGATTTTGGCGAGGCGCATCCCGGCCATCCTGGTTTCATGCGGTTTTGGGAACCCACCATCCCGTTTGTGGCGCTGGGTTATTCCAAGGTATTGCGCAAGGAGGTGCACGAAGATTTCTGTGCGGCGAAACAAATTCCCATCCTGCGAAGATGCAGCGGAGGGGGAACTGTCCTGCAAGCACCTGGCTGCTTGAATTATGCGCTAGTGCTTCCCATCGATTCACGGCCTGAGCTTGGCTCGATCAACAGCACGAATTGCTTCATCATGAAGGAGCAAGCTGCGGCCCTGCGGAGAATTCCTCTCGCGAAGGGCATGAAAATCGAAGTGCATGGGTATTCCGATCTGACACTCCGCATTGCAGATGAGCCACAAGCCCGCAAGTTCTCCGGCAACTCACAAAGGCGCAAACGGCGTTACCTGCTTTTCCACGGATCGTTTCTATTGAACACTGGCCTTGATTTGATCGAGCAGGCTTTGCGCGCACCCGAGCAACAGCCGGAATATCGCGAACAAAGAAGCCATCACGATTTCCTCGTAAACTTACCGATGGATGCCGACTCCGTACGTGACGCACTCATTTCTCACTGGTGCCCGGATGCGATTCGCCTCGAAGAAGCAGGCGATTACGAGGCCACCCTCAACGAAATTACAGCCCGAGTAAAAACATTGGTACAGGAGAAGTACGGACAGGAAGATTGGAATTATCGATTTTAGCAGGGGGATTACATTAGAGGCAGCTTGCGGGGGTTCTGTTCAAAAATTTTGCAAAATTTATTTTAATTTTTTTGCTACTTTTTTGAGTTCCCCGGCGTCTATATCGGTGAGGAGGTTACGCTAGTAGTTGTTTGGGTTGGTGGTGGCTTCGCGT
>JBQCGE010000409.1:0-2928 GCA_051955955.1 Verrucomicrobiota bacterium | reverse complement strand
GAGGTAGGAAGCAGAGTAGGGGACCAATTCCCTGGTCGGGTATTTTTCCACCTGTCGCAGTAGATCGCTCTGAATCCCGCGCGATCCGCAGATCAGTTCGTCGTCAAAAGAATGGCTGACTGAACCAGAAGAGAACTCCCAGCGCACATGCCGCACCTGCCGCGTTTGGATGTTGCCTTTGCTGTCCTGGTACGTCTCGGTGGTGTAATAATAGTAGCCTGATTGCGCCGTCCAATGGGCGTTCGCCTGGGCATCAAATGTCCAGTAGGGAAGGTAGGCGCCATGCAAAGTGTCAGTCAGGGCTGCAGTTTTGAGACGATTCGGCGCGAACCAACGCGTGCGATACCATTGCCGGATCGATTCCCTCACGCGGGTCTGGTCAATTTTGAAGGGCAGCAAACTCTCCGGACGAATTGGCGGCTTTACCTGTTCATAAGGAACGATCTGAGCTGAGCCGCAAAATTCGCAACGCTGCGCCACTTTATCTGGATCAAAGACGGAGATGGCGTGGCAGCTTTGGCATCGCACGGAAATTTTCTGGGCCTTCCACCCCCGCATTTCATCAGGCAGGTTGCGTAAGGTTTCCGCCAGGTCATGCTCCTGGATGGGCGTGCCTTCGACCGGCGCGGAATGCAACGGCGAAGTGGTTCCGCAATACGGGCAGACGAGCGCTTGCTTTGCCGGATTCCAGATCGCCTCCGCCCCGCAAGCGGGGCAGGTGAATTTTTGTCGCGCAACCGCTTCCATCAGGACTTGAGGAAATCTTCCAATGCCGTGCGGGTGATTCGGTAGGTGGACCCAATCTTCTTCGCTTTCAGTTCGCCCGATTCAATCGTGGCGATCACGTCCCCTTCAGACACATTCAGTTGCTGCGCAACTTCGCCGGGGCTGAACAGTTCAAAACCGGCCTGCCCTGACCCGGTACTCGTGCCCAAGGTCGTCTGGGATGCGGGAACAGTTCCCTGCTGCTGCTGCTGCTGCACTAACTGCTGTGCCATGGCCATCCCAATTGCCAATTCAGAAGCCACCCCGGTGCTGTGCTGTCCCGGTTGAGTGAGGCTCTGTGCCATTTGGAATCGGACATAGTCATTCAGGTTTCCAATCGCGGACATGCTCGAACGTTTGTCGATGGCCTGTTCCACTTCCTGCGGGACCGAAACGTTTTCGACGATGAAACTTGTGATCTCCAATCCGTATTTTGCCCTGGTGATGACGTTGATGATCGGCAGGAGAGATTCGCCCAGTTCGGAATAACGTGTCGCCACATCAAAGATCGGCACCTTGGATTCCCCCAAAGATTCGCTGAAGACGCTCACGATCCGAGATCGCATCGTGTCATTGAATTCATCCAGCCGGAAATGCTGGTCGGTTCCGGCCACTTCTTTAAGGAAGAGCCGCGGATCCACAATCTTAAACTCGAACGTGCAAAACGCGCGTGCGCGCACGACTCCAAGGTCCTCGTCGCGCAGCATTATCGGGTTTTGTGTTCCCCACTTATTGCCAGTAAAGAGCCGAGTTACGACATAGTAAACGTCCGCCTTGAAAGGGGACTCAAAGCCGTATTTCCAGGAAGCGAGCTTGGTCAGGATCGGGATGTTTTCGGTGACGAGGCTATGTTTGCCCGGGCCAAAAGTATCGCCGAATTGCCCAAGATAAACGAACTGGGCAACCTGCCCTTCGCGCACGATCAATTGCGCGCCGCGCTTGATCGCTTTGTCATCATCAGGAAATCGAAACGAAAGGGTGTCGCGTGAATCATCTGTCCACTCGATGACCTCGAGCACCTGGCCTTTTAAAAAATCAAACACTCCCATAACTGGTCAAACAATAAGGAACCAGCCGGAATGTGGAATTATAAAATGGAGCTGTTTTTGGAGAGGACTAAAGCCAATTATGGGATCGTTTGCAGCCGGTAGAACACCTGTCCGGTCCCGGCATTATCCACGAAAGAGTCTTCCTCGCCCGCGAGGGTTTTGTCGGCCACCA
This sequence comes from Verrucomicrobiota bacterium, assembly GCA_051955955.1. Taxonomy (GTDB): domain Bacteria; phylum Verrucomicrobiota; class Verrucomicrobiia; order Limisphaerales; family SXQI01; genus DASVNK01. The sequence continues at coordinate 942 of JBQCGE010000409.1, read as the reverse complement.
GATTCCATTGTGCAAGGTCGGTCGAGCGAAACAACCCTACTTTCATTCCTGGGCATCCGCTGAAAGGCAATTGCCAGCCCTGGTCGGTCCGTTGTGGAATTCCCGAGAACTCAATGGTTCCGCTGCCCGAGGAAATCTTTGGAAAATAATAAAGTGGCTGGTCCACTCCTTCGCTCAATGTGTAATACCCGGTGCACGCCGCATTAAAGGCAATCGCTTCGCCATTCGGTTCCTCCGGTGTTCCCACCACTGGAATGGCGCTTGCCGTCCCGGCGAGTGCATCGCCGGCGAATGTATTCGGCTCTTTGATCCAGATGTAAGCCATTTGCTCGTTTCGGAGGGTGATCATCTTTCCGTCAGCTGAAATATCCGCTCCCGAAACGACGGGGAATTGCACTTCCCGGACAAATTGTAAATCGCCTGTTTGGCCATTTACAAAACTGCTCAGGGGCGCGCTGTAGATCCTCGATTTGCCAAGTTGTTTTGTCGCAATAAAAAGTTCACCGCGCACGGAATCGATCATCAATGCTTCCGAGTTATACTGCCCATCTGGATAACGCAGTTCGAAAACTTCAACGGAATCCATTTTTTTGGCCACCGGGTTCTGCGCCCATGCAGGGTCAATCACCGGTTCCGGAGCGCGAATAATTCGCACTTTTCCACGTGTTTCGTCATTGCTGCCGATATCTCCGAGGTAAATGTAATTCACCCCGCTTGCAGGACCAGGGCCCATCGCAATGTCTTCTGTGTCATCCGCTGTTCCGACATCAAAGGAGCCATAGTAAACCGCGTTGGTCCCGATTGCATAAACTTTCCCGCCCGAACCATCATTATGCGTCCAGAGGATTGCTGGATTGATCCGGCTGGCCGCCAGACCGGAAGCTTCGCTGATCTTGTTTGTGTCAATTGTACCCACCCAGTTCGGTTCTCCAAATTGTGTTC
>JBQCGE010000408.1:0-3459 GCA_051955955.1 Verrucomicrobiota bacterium | reverse complement strand
CGCCTCCGATCCAGGCTTTGATTTCCTCACCCCGCGCCTCACTTCGGACCAGACACTCTATTACATCAAGCGGCCTTACACCGGCACACAGCACGCGGGCTTTCTCGATCATCTTAAAGATTTTTTTCTGTTCCCATTTCGTCTCGCCCACGCCGTGCTCGGTTTCCTGAATTTCTTTTCGATGATGTACAGCGGTCGCCAACTCCGAACCATCAAAGCCGCCGATGCCAAGCAACTGCCCGTTCCCCAAATGATGCTTTGGGGTAACCTCATCAAAGCCCAGCAAGCTGATGCCGAAAATCCAAACCCCGGCATGGTTCCAAAATCCTGGCAACTCATCCGCAAACGGTCCGGCGGTGCTGAAGAAGTCATTGAATCCGCCGTGGCCTGCTTCGACATCACCGATGACGGCCACCTGATCTACTCCAATGGCCGCCGTATTACCCAACTCACCCCTCAAGGCGCCAAAACCCAAATCACCGAAAGCGAACTGATCCAGGAAGTTGAGTTCCTGCGGTAAAAGTTACCCCGTCGCGACGTGGCATAACAAATCCGACAATCTTCAAATAAATTTGCGCTAAACGGCTTTTCGGGGCATCATTCCACCCCTTTGGACTGTTTGACGCCTGGATGCCCCGGTTTTGACCGGAACGGCACGCAGGCAGTTTTTCTGTTTTTTCACAGCCAATAGAGAATAAGGACGACAAATTGAACGCGGAATTAACTAAGAAAGCATTGGAAAAGGTCGGCAACCCCAACGTGCTGGTGAACCTCGTCTCCCGGCGGGTCCGACAGTTGAACGGGATGGGAGGCGGCGCTCCTTCGCGTCCATTGATTGGCGAGACAGCAGGCCTGGGCTTTGCTGACATTGCCCTTTTGGAACTTGCCGAAGGAAAGCTCGGCTGGGAAATGCTGGAAGCAGAAGAACCCGCAGCCGAGTAGTTCTTTCCACAGTTCCCGAATTCCGCAAAAACTTTGCGGAACAGTTCCGACTCCTTTGTTGCACGGGGTTGGACTTTAAAAAATTTGATTACGGACGGCCAGAGGAGCATTCTTCTGGCTGATTTCTTTTTCCATGGACGAAATTGTCACCAACCCAAAAGCAAGGCGGGATTACCATGTCCTCGAGACCTTTGAAGCTGGCTTGGTCTTAAAAGGAACCGAGGTTAAGGCTTTGCGCGCAGGCAAAGGACAGATTTCGGACGCGTTTGCCCGGATTGAGGATGACCAGGCATGGCTCTACAACGCGCACATTGATGAATACACGTTCGGCAATCGCCAGAACCACGCGCCTAAAGCTCCGCGGAAGCTGCTTTTGCACAAATCCGAAATCCGAAAACTCTTCGGACTCGCTTCCGTGAAAGGGAATGCGCTCTTCCCGCTCAGCCTCTTTTGGAAAAACGGGAAAGTAAAAGTCTTGATCGGCGTTGGCAAAGGCAAGGTCCAATACGACAAGCGCGAGGACATCAAAAAGCGAGATAGCGATCGTGAGCTGAAACGCGCCACGATGCATCAATTCAAAGGCAAGTAAACCGATCTGCTTACCGGCTTTCGCTGGCTGACCTTTCTCGAGAAAGGACAGTTCTCCAGTTTTAAGCCGCCAAAGTGAAGGTTTGCCCTGCCTCTTTCCACCCGAGGCGCTCAGGCTCTTTTGCGAGCGCAGTTTGCAGACGTTCGATCGGCTCGGTGCAAACTTCGCGGCCGAAGCGGAACGTATAATGATGCATCGGGAGGATGTATTTAGCTCCCGCATCATTGGCCATCTTCAATGATTCCTCCGGATTGCAATGAGCCGTCACCCAGGGGTTGTATGCGCCGATCGGCATGCAGGCGAGTTCGAAGGGGCCTTTTAAATCCTTGAAGTGATCGCAAATGGCTGTGTCTCCACCAAAGATGATTTTTTTGCCACCCCGGTTAACGACATAGCCGTTGTAACCGCGATAGCTGTCATGCCGCCAGCGCGCACCCCAGTGGCGCACCTGGAACGCTTCGACTTCAACATCGCCTTTTGCTGTTTGAATTTTTTTCTTTTGGCCCCAGCCGAGTTCGGAATGGTTCTTGAGGGGAGTGTCTTGCAACAAGTCACTCGTGTTCCGCGCAGTGACAGCATGCGCACTACGAGGCATGGCGGATAAGCTTGGACTATCGAAGTGATCGAAATGAGCGTGGGAAAGCAGCACCAGGTCGATTTTGGGCAATTCCTTTGCACGCAAGGCGCATGCCTGGCGGCGCATCGGCCCCAGGGTTCCCATCCCGAAATTGGCTCCGACGCGCGAAAAAAGAACCGGGTCAGTAATAATATTCAGCCCGTAAAAATTGATTAAAACGGTTGCATGCCCGAGCCACGCGGCCGTGATGTTATTGTCGCTCCATGTGGAAGGAGTCGGTTTATGTTTGACCGGGAGCGATGGCTTCGCCAACTCCGCGAGACGTTCGCCGATGAATCGGCTGCTTAGATTGTGGGATGCTTGAAGGGAAACAACTCCACCGGCGACCCCTGCGCCGCCGAGGCATAGGAAGCGCCTCCGGGATAATGCTTTAGATATAGCCACTGCTTTGACGAATTTAGACCGCAAAATTTACTCCAGGTCAGGTGAAAAGCAACTGTCCTGCCATCCTTTTTCTTAAGAACGGGTCAGGGAATCGGCCTGAGGCAGTTCCGTTCGCATTCGGACCCGGCACGATGAATATTGTTTTGGGGCGGACGTCTATCCTACTGATCAGTATAGAAGGAGCGGATCGACCGAAAGATCCAAATGAGAAAGCTCATTACACTTAAATTCAAAGGCGGTTCACCGAACACTTTTTGGCAGAGAAGTTTAGTCGGCGCACCCACAAAGGCTAACATGACAACCACTCCCACAAGTCGCTTCGAAGTTTTGAAGATGGTGGAGAAATCCACTTTCCTTCGCGGCGCGATTCTCTTGTCCAGCATTCTCATGCTATCGAGCTGCTCTGCATCGGCAGATACGAATGCGGCAGCGTTGAATGCGGCGGGTACAAACAATATTTCTGATGCGAGCGCAACGGAGTCTCGCCCAACCGACGGCGGCACGAACACTCTTTCCAACGACACGGATTTTGCGGATCAAGGCACGAACGTAGTTGCGGAGCCGCTCAATATCATTGCGGCGATTCCGCCCACCCCGCCTCCCGGTGTCACATTGACCAAGCCGGTCGAGGAAGTGATCAAGCTTGCGCAATCCGACCTGAGTGAATCGGTGATTGTCCTGTTTGTGGAGAAATCCCCAGAAAATTTTGACCTGAGCGCGGCGGATATTTTGTACCTGCGCGATATTGGAATTTCACCCGAGGTTTTGACAGCGATGCTGAATCATGACGGCACGACTTCCCCGGAAACAGAAGCGCTGGTCCAAAACGGAGCTTCGACCAATTCTGTTCCTGCAACGAACGCGATTGTGGGATTGCCGCAATCGGGAATTCCTGGAGCGCCTGGGG
>JBQCGE010000407.1:0-2537 GCA_051955955.1 Verrucomicrobiota bacterium | reverse complement strand
ATGGAGATGACCAGCCGGACGGACCTGCTCAAGTGCTGCTGGATGGTTGGGACATGAATAGCAAACACAACGCATTCAACGGCCTGACCTGGGGTCCCGATGGCTGGCTCTATGGTTGCAACGGCATTCTGGGGAATGGGAAAATTGGCCAGCCGGGCACGCCCGATGAGCAAAGGGTGCCCTTCAATTGCGGGGTATGGCGTTTTCACCCGCTCAAAAAGAAATTTGAAGTGGTCGCCACCGGGACCACAAATCCGTGGGGTATCGCCTTCGATCAATATGGCCAGATGTTTGTCGCGAATTGCGTGATCAAACATTTATTCCATGTCATCCCGGGCGCGCATTACTCCCGCATGTTTGGGCAGGATTTCAGCCCGTTTTATTTCGATCTCATCCCCAGCATCGCTGACCACATCCATTGGATTGGCGGTGCATGGAATGTGCAAGGTTCGTACAACCCCCAAAACGATGTGACCGGTGGCGGGCATGCCCATTGCGGAGCTTTCATTTATCAGGGCGAAGATTGGCCCGAGAAATATCGGAACAGTTTTTTCACCATCAATATTCATGGCCACCGCGTGAATAACGATCTACTCGTGAGGCAGGGCTCTGGTTATATCGGCAAGCATGGGGCTGATTTTCTCCGCGTAAATGACACCTGGTTTCGCGGCGTTGCGCTGGCTCCTTCAGCCGATGGAGGCTTGTACGTGACCGATTGGAGTGATGCGGGAGAGTGCCATGATTACGACGATATCCACCGCGAGAATGGCCGCATTTACAAAGTGGTATTTGGTTCCAAACCTCCGCGCAATCGCGACTTGTCAAAAACCACCAATGAACAGCTCGTCTCCAACTTGCGCTCCAAAGACGAATGGCTCGCATCGCACTCGCGCCTGTTGCTTCAGGAACGAGCAGCCAAGTCAAATGTGAACGAGAGTCTCGACGCGGCTTTGCAAAAAATGATCTCGGAACCGGATCTTGCAACGCACCAAAAATTAAACGCCCTTTGGACTTTGCACGCGCTCGGCGCGTTAAAGAAAGCCGACGGCAAAATCGCGGCAAACTTGCTGGGTAATCACGACCAATACATCCGCGCATGGACCATTCAACTGCTGCTCGAGGAAGGGAACCCTTCCGACGCGCTGGTTGATCGCCTCTCAGAGCTGGCCGGAAAAGATTCGTCCCCGGTAGTCCGTCTATATCTGGCGTCCGCTCTTCAGAAAATTGGCTCTGAAGCGCGGGTGAAGGTCGCAACCGGCCTGGTGCAACATTCAGAAGATGCCAGCGATCATAATGTACCGTTAATGATTTGGTATGGAATCGAGCCCGTTGTTGGCAATGACGAACAGGCGGCGCTCAAACTTTTGGCCAAAGCCGAAATACCTTTGATTCGCGAGTACATCGCCCAACGACTCGCGCTGCGCGGTGCCTTGAATGGATTAACCGAAGCCGTGCGCAACGGAAAGGACGCATTCCAGGCCGATGTCGTTCGTGGAATGTTTGCGGCATTAAATGGCCAAAACAACCTCCCTCCACCAGCAAATTGGGAGCGGGCCCGAAAAGAATTGCAGGAACATTCGTCCCCGCAAATTCGCGAGAAGGCATTGAGGCTCGCCTTGATTTTTGGCGATCGGGATGCAGCGGGGATTTTGAAGGGAATTGCGTCGAACACGAAGCTTGGCGGCGAAGAGCGGAGTCGTGCAATCGCGGCCCTAGCCCAAAAACGAGTCCCTGGCCTCGCTGGTGACTTCCAAAACTTGCTGGGGGACAAGGCCGTGCGCCTCGCCGCGCTGGAGGCATTGGCCAGCTATGATGATCCCGCTACTCCTGCCGCGGTTATCCAGCACTACGCTCAATTGAATACTCGCGAGAAATCGGTCGCTGTGAACACCCTCGCATCGCGCTCGACTTCTGCGATTGCACTGCTTGAAGCGGTGCAGGCGGGAAAAATTCCAGCGGGAGATATCAGCCCTTTCGCCACCCGGCAAATGGAGGCTTACAAGGATGCACGAATCAATTCGCTCCTGGCGAAACTCGCGACGGTTCGTCCCGTTGCCAGCGATAAGAAAGCCGCCATTGCGAAATTTAAATCGTTGTTTACACCCGCGGCATTGCGCAACGCCGATGCGTCACAAGGGCGGGTATTGTTTGAACGGACTTGCGCCGCTTGCCACACGCTTTTCGGTGAAGGAGGCAAGCTCGCTCCGGAACTGACCGGCGCGCAACGTTCGAATCTTGATTACTTGCTCGATAATATTGTCGATCCCAACGCAGTGGTCTGGGATCAATATAAAGCCACTTATTTCGAAACAAAGGACGACCGGTTAATTTCAGGTGTCATCCAGGGTGAAAATGAATCCACTGTCACCGTCCAGACTCCTACGGGCCTGGTCCAATTGCCCGTGAATGAAATTGCAACGCGAAGGAAATCGGAGTTGTCCCTCATGCCGGAAGGGTTGCTCGAATCTTTGAAGGATGACGAAATCGTGAATCTAATTTCGTATTTGCAGAGTCCGCAACAGGTTCCATTGCCATCA
>JBQCGE010000406.1:0-4146 GCA_051955955.1 Verrucomicrobiota bacterium | reverse complement strand
GGGGACCGGGAAGGTAAACCATCGCGAGCTTCAGAAATTGCTCTAATCAGGATTCGATCTTCTCGAACGATTCCTCGATGAACGTAGTGTTCTGGATATGGGCGAGTTTTGAGTATAGCCCGCCCAGAGCAAGCAATTCATCATGCGTGCCCCGCTCCACAATCTCCCCGTGTTTCACGACTAATATCTGGCTGGCTCGGCGAATGGTGCTGAGCCGATGGGCAATCACAAAACTTGTTCGCCCACTCATGAGCCGTTCAAGAGCCTCCTGTATAAGCCGCTCGGTTGCGGTATCCACGCTTGCCGTCGCTTCATCCAAAATGAGGATCGGCGCATTTTTCAAAAGTGCCCGCGCGATGCTCACCCGCTGTTTTTCGCCAACACTTAACTTCACGCCGCGTTCACCCACTCGTGAGTCATAACCATCGGCCAACCGTGTGATGAATTCATGACAATTAGCCGCCCGCGCTGCTGCGATCAATTCCTCCTCGGTCGCATCCAGTCGCCCATACAGGATATTCTCCCGAACAGTCCCGTTAAATAAAAACGGCTCCTGGCTCACGATGCTGATATGCTCCCGAAGCGAGCTGAGGGTGACGTGGTGGATATTGATTCCATCGATGAGGATGTGGCCTGCCGTCAGTTCATAAAAGGCGGGCAACAAATTTACTATCGTCGACTTCCCCGCGCCGGTCGGTCCCACCAAAGCGATCATTTCGCCCGGTTCTGCATGGAGCGAAACATTTTTCAAAATCATTTTTTCGGATGAGTAGCCGAACGAAACGTTTTCATATCGAACATCGCCGCGCACTGCATCGGGTAATCTTGCGCCACCTCTGCGTTGCCAATCCCGCTCCTCCGTTGCATCCATGATGTCGAACACGCGTTCGCCCGCGGCGCGAGCGGCCTGGAGCATTTGGTTCAAACCATGCAGGCGGCTAACCGGTTCGTAGAAAAGATTCAGGTAAATAATGAACGCAACCAATTCGCCGATTTGCAGTCCCCCATGGATTACCTGCGCTCCGCCAAACCATAGCACCAGGCCAGTTCCAAGGGCCGAGGCAAAACTCATTGCTGGCGAATACATCGCCCAGACTCGCATCACCCCGAGCGTTCCCTTGCGCAGATCGTCAGCGCGCTCGGCGAATCGCGTATCCTCATGGGTTTCGCGGGCGAATGCCTTGATCTGGCGGACCCCTTGCAGATTATCCATCAGAAGCGCATTCATGGCGCTCGATGCCTCGCGTTGGGCGCGATAGCGTTTGTGGGCCGTCGTTGTATAAAGCAAGGCACCTGCCGCTAAAAATGGAAGGGGAACCATTGCCACCCAGGCGAGCATCGGATTCGTTGAAAATAGAATGATCAGCACCCCCACAATGCTCAGCACGGCCACCGTCCCCTGCTCCGTTCCATCAATCAGCACGCGTTCGACCGAATTCACATCTTCCAGCACGCGTGTCATCAGATCACCCGAAGCGCGCTGGTCAAAGTATCCGACCGGCAGCCGTTGCAACCGTGCATAGAGTTCGCGCCGCATGTCATAAATCACATTTTGCTCAAACGTGTTGTTAATGCGAATGCGAATGCTGTTGAATAAATCCCTGAGGAAAAAGGCCCCGAGCAATCCCAGCATGACGGGCGCAAGTTGCCCGTATTTTTTCTGCGTGATGACCTCATCAATGACGTATTGGGTAAGCCGCGGATAGGCAAAGGAGAACCCAAGGGAAAGGATCGCGCATCCGACCGTGCCCAGGGCCATCCATTTGTAGGGCCGCAGGTAAATGCTGACGCGGCGTACAATTTCCCAGGTTCCCCGGGATTTCGCCACAAACGTCGAATCACGACTCGCTGCCGTCTGCGCCGACCGTGAATACCGTCCTTTACTCACAAATCAGGCAGGGAGAACTCGCCCCGATTGCTGCGAGGCAAGCAAAGGGGCATTGGCCCGCATTTTGGGAATTGCGAGTTCAACGTGGATTTGATCGACCAACTGCATCAGCCTCCGGCCGTAATCAACAAAACTGTTGAACATGGTTTCATCGGACGACTTGACGCTCGAATCATGGAATACAACCGCAACGTGCGGTTCAATTGAGAAGCCGCCATCGTAATCTGAAGCAATCAGGTCCTTGAGGATGGGCCTGACATACCCCTCACCTTCCCCCGGCATTGTATAATCCGCATCATTTCGGGCGGGGTTCCAGCGCGCATCCTTCACATGCACATGAACGATGAAGGGCTTTACATGGGTGTAAAATTCCCAGGCATCCTGCTGCTTCCACGGCTTTGGTTTTGAGCGGTCGAGATTGAAAACCGGATTGGCCGTATCAAACACCAATTTCATTCCGGGCACTTTTTCCAGCAACTCCAGGGTGTAGGGCCAGCCCATGCCGCCATAGTTCATGCAATTCTCATGAACGGGCTGCAAACCATTATCCAGAAACATCGCCGTTAATTCGCGCAACCGCCGAAAACGCTCTTCTGCCATCTGATCTTCAGCATCCCGCACTGCGAAACTCATGACGCGAATAAATTTCGTCCCAAGCCGCTTCATCCGTGGAATCGCCCGGCGAGCTTCAGCGAGAGACGATTCGAAACTCTCGTCAATCTTCTTCCCCCAATTTCCTATGGCTGAGCCAAAACAATGCACGGACACGCCCGCTTCCTTGATTTTATTCTCTAGAACATCGAATGCAGCGTCTGGGATATCGTGGATATTCCCCTTCGGAAATCCTGCCACTTCCACGTTCCGCGCCTCCAGGTGGTTCCATCCCAGCGCCTGAATCGCGCGGATTTGGTCCTCGATGCGATTCGCCGCTTCATCTCCTATCCCTGAGAAAAAGTACATGCCACAAAGGTAACACAAAGCGGCGGGATTGAGTAGAGTTCATTGGCCTTCGTTGCGAGCGGCCTCGGCAAAACGGGTCAAAACTCTTTACAACATCCGCCATGTTTGTACGCTTACTCAATGACTTTCAGGAATCTGACTGCGGTGCTGGCCGCCTCTGTTTTGTTGACCGGGTGCTCGACTACGATTACCAACCTGACGCCTCATTCGCTCCCTCGAAACGCCAACAATATTTATCCATTGGAGGTTGAGTTCTCCACATCGCAGCGCACGATCAAGGAAGACACGCTGAACGCTACCGTCCTGGTCGGGAGCCAAAGCTATCCAATGAAGCGGACTCCTTTGCTGAACAACCGTTTCGAAGCTTACGTTCCAATTGCAGCAACGACCAACTACATCTACTACCGCTACAAGTTCGATTACAAATTCAACCAATTTCCAACAACGGGCGAGAGCAGCCGCTTGTCCCCGACTTACCAATTGGAGATTATCGACAAATAATTATTTGAAACCGAGTTCGTAGGCGAAACGGATAATCAACAGCAAGACAACCCCCAGGAAAAACTTTTTAATAAAGGCGTTTCCTTTCAGGATCGCCAGCCTCGACCCAACCGCCGCTCCAAGCACGTTCGCGGCAGCCATTGGGATTGCGTAGCGGTAAAGCACATTTCCTGTGCTCGCAAACCAAAGCACAGCCGAGAGGTTGGTCGCGAGGTTCACGATTTTTGCGCTCGCTGTTGCAGCCAAAAACTCAAATCCAAACAGCCCGACAAAGCCAAAAATCAGGAAGCTCCCTGTCCCCGGACCGAAGAATCCATCGTAAAAACCAATCGCACACCCGAGCGCAAGGGCCAGCCAGAATTCCTGGCGATCGGAAAAATTCCAGCGTCTCTCCTTGCGAATCGCTGGCGATGCGTAGCTCCACACCGCAACGACCACAAGCAGCAGCAGGATTACAGGCTTGATATAATGCGGATTCAGCAATGAAACCGTCCGGGCACCCACGAAAGAAAGGAGGAGCGCGGCAAGCGAGCACGGGGCGAGAATGCGCCAGCTAAACTTCACCTTTTTCGAGTATTGATAGGAAGCAATGCTAGTCCCGCAGATCGATGAGAATTTATTCGTGCCCATCACCGCGGGAATTATTCCGGCCAGTTCCTGAGGCAGAAATACAAACAGAGCGGGTAACTGGATCAATCCACCGCCACCCACGATCGCATCCACAAACCCCGCCAGGAACGCAACAAACAATAGTGCAATCAACGCCGCGCGCCTTCTCTACCCCACCGGCGCTAAAG
>JBQCGE010000405.1:0-5852 GCA_051955955.1 Verrucomicrobiota bacterium | reverse complement strand
GGCGGCCCGCGTTCAATTCCGAAATCGGAGTCAAAAGCCTTGAAATATTCATCGAAATGTTTCGCTATGCACCGCGTGAATCGGCAAGACTCGGGACGAGCGAAGCGAACGCCCTTTTTCTTCAGGGCAAAGGCGCTCTCTACCTCACATGGCCCACTCTCCTTTGGGCGCAGCTTCAAGACACTAACCTGTGCAGGATCACGGGCAAAATCGGGGCGGCGTTGATTCCCGGCAACCGGCCCCAAATGAGCAGTTGGTCACTCGGGATCAATAAAAACTCGGCCCACCGGGAAGCTTCAGCCAGGTGGATTCAATTTTTTAGCAATGCCGCCAACACCAAGCGCATGCTTCTGGAGTATGGCAAAGGCTCACCTCGCTCCAGCACGAACGAAGATCCGGAATGCCGCGAAAAAGTCTTTTTTGTACCCCAGGTTTACGAAGGAATGAAAGGTGGTGTCGTCCGGCCGAGTATTCCGGAGTCACAGGAACTTTGCGACTATCTTGAATTGCAGCTTTCCGAAGCAGTGGCAGGACGGCTCTCCGCTCGGGAAGCCCTGGACCAGGCCGCGGCCCGCTGGGAGTCCGTCCTCAAGAAATCAGGTTACACTCCCGCCCCTGTGCGTTGACCCAACAAGGTTACCACTGGCCAGGTTTATTGCAGAAATCCGCCTCAACGCCCGATAACCGAGTTGGCAATGCGAAAATCCGCCTAACGAAATGAAAAAAGTCCCCCCTCCTTCCAGTTTCTGAAACAAATCAATTGGTGCAATCCTATCCAAAAGGACACCCAGCGAGCGATAACCTCGCTCGCAGCTGAATTAACAAAATGATACGAGGGGATTTTGAGAATCAAGAAAAACGTTGCAAACCGTTGATGATGAAGCTGGAGCCAGCTGTCGGATTTGAACCGACGACCGACGGTTTACAAAACCGTTGCTCTACCACTGAGCTAAGCTGGCCTGAGTTTCGCCGGGGCGAATGCGTGAGAGGTTACGTCATAGGGGGTGTGGTTGGCAAACGGATTTGGCACTGAAAATCAACAACCGATATCGAATTGTACAAACGTAAAGGGTTTAACGATTTCCAACCTCACTCAACATCCCTCTCCTGGGCAGATTAACTACAAAGCCTTTCCTTGGAAAAGCTTCCGCTACTCGGCAGGGTCTTTTTCACGGTGGCATTAACCCTGCTAATCCAAGGTCAACCTAAACCATCACTATGAACCGACTTAAAAAAACAATAATTGCAGCTGCACTATTGGCGTTTTCAAATCCGGTCTTGCACGCTCAATCGATTTTTCTAACTGGGACGGTCCGCGATTTTCTTTATAATGGAACATCCTCAGGGAGCTACAATGGCCATGTCGATTTCCAAAATGTTATTGCGAATGATCCTGGCGTAGTCACGAGTACTATTGGAGCGGATCGAAAACCTGTTTATGCCCATGGGGCGAGTTCGACCGCTACAGTCCACGGTGAAACCGGTTTTAATCAGTGGTACAATGACACCCCGAACGTGAACCAAAGCTTGCACTATGGCATCATTCTCAATGAGACCGCACCTGGTTCGGGAACCTATACTTATCAGAATTCTTCTTTTTTCCCAATTGATAACCAGCTTTTAGGAAATCAGGGAGGTTCGCATAATTACTCATTCACTTACGAATTGCACTCCTCCTTCACCTACAACGTCGGTCAAACTTTTGATTTCACGGGAGATTATGATGTTTGGGTGTATATCAACGACAAACTCGTCATTGATTTAGGTGGTGTACATTCAGCGGAAAGTGCTTCAGTGAATCTCGACACGCTTGGGCTCACTGCGGGTAATACTTACAATTTCGACTTCTTCTTTGCCGAGCGGCACACCTCAGAAAGTAATTTAAAAATCAGCACCAGCATTCCGCTCGTCCCCACAACGAATGCTCCTGACGCTGGCAACTCGATGGCATTGCTTGGAATCGGCTTGCTGGGCCTCAGAATGGCCAGGCGTTTCACCGCTAATTGATTTACTTCGGAACTCCTACTGTCCGTAGCCCGCTTGATCAGCGGGCGTTTCTTTTCTGTCAGGGAGGATACCGAAGGCGCGGAACTAAATCTGGAAATCGGTCCGAACGCTCTTTTCCTTTTTGCTCAGGATTTTTACGTTCACTTCCTCGTAAAGCACAAGGGAATTGGGCGGCACACTTTGCATAAGGAAAACGTTCGCTCCAATCGTGCTCCCGGCTCCGATCACCGTCTCGCCTCCGATGATCGTCGCACCCGCATAAATGGTGACTCTATCTTCAATCGTCGGATGGCGCTTGACTCCCTTCAGGGCTTGTCCAGCCGCAAGTGAACGCGCCACAAGCGAAACATTGTGATACATTTTGACGCTGTTCCCAATCTCGCATGTCTCACCAATGACGGTACCCGTGCCGTGGTCGATGAAAAAATGTGACCCTATTTTGGCGCCGGGATGCATATCTATACCTGTTCGCGCATGTGCCCATTCCGTCATGATACGAGGGATCAAAACGACCCCGAGTTTATAGAGCTCATGCGCCAACCGTTGAACTGCAATGGCCTCAATAAACGGATAGGCAACAATTACTTCATCCTTGCTGAGCGCGGCCGGATCGCCATTGAAAGCCGCCTCAGCATCGGTCTGCAGGAGTTCGCGGATCGTCGGCAACTGGGACAGAAACTTCAACGTGTCATCATGCGCTTCCGTTCGCGCGGGGTTCGGCTTGCGCTTGGAATAAAGCAAGCTTTTGTAAATCTCATCTTCAATCCGCCCCTGCACCGAATCCATCAGGTTGGCGGTTTCCATTTTGATTTCGTAGGAATGGATCGGGTGTTCGGTGAAGAAGCCGGGGAAAAGCAGCCGCAATAAATCTTCAGTGATGGCGGCTATTGCGTTTTTCGAAGGGAGGTTGGTCTGATCAAGGCGATTAATCCCGCCGACCCGCGCGTATGATTCAATCAATTGCTCGGTCAGCTCCGTTACCGTTTTTTTCACGTTACAACAGAGTATTCGCGACAGCGCACCTGATGGCAAGCAACTGAATTGGTTCACAACTCTCGCTCCCTCTTGGCATCCATTTGAAAACCGGCTTTATTATTGCATGCTGCAAACGGACTTAATCGCGGCCCAGCAAACCAACTCACGAAACCTGCTGATCGCCCTGCATGGGCTTGGGGACAGCATGGAAGGTTATCGTTGGGTTCCAAACGCTCTTGGCCGACCAGATTTGAATGTGCTGCTGGTTAATGCACCCGATGCTTACTACGGCGGGTTCTCATGGTTCGATTTTGCCAATGATCCTGGCCCCGGGATTGAACGCAGCTACGGTGCGCTGGCGCTGTTGCTCGATGATTTTCGCTCCAGGGGCTTTCCCACTGAAAAAACCATTTTGTTTGGCTTTTCCCAGGGTTGTCTCATGACCATGGAAACGGGGCTTCGCTATCCACATAAGCTGGCCGGTTGCATTGGGGTCAGCGGATGGGTGCACCAACCGGAGCGGCTCCTTAAGCAACTCTGCCCCATCGCGAAAGAACAGCACTTCCTGGTAACGCATGGAAGCGAAGATCCCCTCATCCAACTGAACCAGGCACGGCCTACTTACCAGGCTCTAGAAGACGCGGGAATTCGCATCGATTTCCGGGTGTTTCCCAAGCCTCACACCATCATCCAGGAGGAGATTGATCTGTTCGAAAAATTTATCCCGGAACGACTTGGAACAAGTGCCGCCAATTCAGCCCGGTAATTTAATATTGTCAGATTGGCTGATGGCCATATACTCGCCCCACAATGCCCGAGCAAAGCTTCCCAGCGAAAACTGGCTCGCGGTGTCTTAACCAGGTGCCGGTTTTCCAACGACAGGATCATCGTGCCCTTACGCCGGACAGCGGTGCGAGCATCGGCACATGGCTCAATAATGGAACTGCAATCCTGGATGATCATGGGCGCGTCATTCAATGTAATGACGAGTTTGCCTCATGGGCCGGTTCTGCCACGCTCGTTTTCCCTTACCTGCCCGAATTGTTAGCAGCCCGCTGCCCCGCATGGAGCGGACAGATTCAGCAACTGCTTGATTTGCAGGAACCTTTTTGTGAAGCGTTCCTCGAAGACACCTCCGCTCAACCGCCGCAATGGTATCGCCTGGAACTAGCCGGGCGCGATACCACCCGCTTCGCCCGATTTTGCCGCTGCCTTCCTCCCCTCGCGCATTTAACGGAGGGAACCGTCGAACAATTCATTGATGAGGAGCAGTCCCGTCGCGAGATTTACGCAAGGCTCCTCCGAGCCGAAGGGCAGCTCAAGATGTTGAGCGGACGCTGGCCTGGCGTGCTCTTCAGCCAACGTCCAGACTTTACATTCAGCTTCGTTTCCGAACGGATTGAAGACTGGACTGGCATCCCCGTTGAAGAATGGCGTCGCACTCCAGAACGTTTTTGGGAGGTGGTGCATGAGGCAGATGCAGCCGAATTACAAGGCGAAATCAGCCGATGCAAAGCCGGTGAACCAATCACCGCCACTTACCGCCTCCGGCATGTTCGCACCGGGCGGGTCACTTACATTCTCGAACGTCGCGAAGCGATCATTAGCGGCAACTCGCTCGTGCTTGGGTATGATGGAGCATGGGTGGACGTCACGCGTCAAACAATTGCTGAAAAGCGCCTCGCTTCAGCCGTCTGGAAGGAAACGCTCGGCACGCTGACCATGGGTTTGGCGCATGATTTCAGCAACATCATGGCCGGCGTCTATTCGCTCAGCGAAACTTACCAGGGGTTGACAGAGTCCGATCACCCTTTCCAGGAAGGCTTTGGACTCATCAAGCGCAACGCCCAGCAAGCAACCCAACTGGTCCAGCGGATCCTTCAACTCCATCAGGGGAAGGTCGGCAATCGCAATTATCACAACGCGAATGACCTCGTCGCGGAAACCCTGGATGTCGTCCGGAAAACGATCCGGCGTATTATGGTCCATACGGAATACTCCCCGGAGCAGCTACCGCTCTATATCGACCCGGTGGAATTTCGACAGGTCTTGGTGAACCTCACTCTCAATGCCGCTGACGCAATGCCAGATGGAGGGGACCTTTATTTCTCGACTTCGCTCCACCAGCAAATGCCGCGGCATAGCTATCTCCAGGGTACCGTCCCGACCTTCCCTGCTGTCTGCATCAGCGTGCGGGATACAGGCACTGGCATTGCCCCGGAACACTTAAACCAGATTTTTGATCCATTCTTCACCACCAAGCCGCTAAACAAAGGTTCCGGCCTCGGGCTTTATAACGCCCGGCTCTTTGCCGAAAAGCACAGTGGCGCGATCACAGTGGATTCGACCGAAAACGTCGGCACCACTTTCAAAGTCTGGCTGCCGATCGCTGACTTTACCGAGTCCGAACGCGTCCAGGCGCAGGCTGCTCAAGGTCGCAAAACCCTGCTGTTGCTGGAAGCTTCCGGCAAGGCGCTCGAACCGACGGCCCAATGTCTTCGTGAATGCGGTTTTTACGTCGCAACAGCCAGCAGCGAACGGGCTGCGGTGGAACTTCTCCATTCGCCCGAGTATCAATTCGACGCGGTCATGACGATCCTCAACGGACAAACCCGCCTTACTCCTCGCATTTTTAACGAAATAAGCCGGCTGAAGCTGCCGATAAAGACCATTGTGCAGATTGCTGGCTCAAATGAAGATGAATTGGATGGCGCTCTCCTGGAACGCGCCAGCCTCGTCATCGGTTCCGAAGTGCCTCCGCTTGAAATTGCGTCGCGCCTCCGCGAAGTTATTTTCCGTCGCGGTTAGTCAATGATCCCAAACGCCGATACCCCGCCTAATACACTGAATCGCATTCTCATTGTCGACGA
>JBQCGE010000404.1:0-3698 GCA_051955955.1 Verrucomicrobiota bacterium | reverse complement strand
TATTATTCGCAAAACCGGGTGGAGATGTTGAACCTTGGGCGCTCGGTGTTGGAAGAGGCGCTCGATACGCCGCAACGGGTGACAGAACAATCGGTTCGCACGTTGCTGGGCTGCTTTCTATTTCGGGGGGATGATGTGCTGAAGCCGGTGCGTGTCCTGAGCGGTGGTGAGAAGAGCCGGCTCGCTTTGGTGAAACTACTGCTGGATCCGCCGAATTTCCTTTTGATGGACGAACCGACGACGCACCTGGATATGGCGAGCATCGAAGCGCTGGTTGAGGCGTTGCAACAATATGAGGGAACGCTGGTGTTCATCAGCCACGATGTTTATTTCATTCGCGCGCTGGCGAACCATGTTGTGCATGTGGAGAACGGCGTATTGTGGCGGTATTCGGGCGATTACGCCTATTACCTCGAAAAATCGCAGCAGACGACACCGAGCGGCAGTTTTAATAATACGAAGCCGGCGCGCATGAGCGAGGTGCGTGCGATGCCTTCGAAAGAATTGCGCAAGCAACAGGCCGAGGAACGAAAGGAACGTTCCAGGGCTAAAAAAGCGCAAGCGGCAAAAGTGCAGGAAATCGAAAGCCGGATCAGCGAATTAGAGGAGCGACAGGAGGAAATTCATCAAGCGCTGCTGGATCCATCGATCTACCAGGATGGCGAAGCGGTGGCGGAATTGAATCGCGAATTAAAAGCGAATGCGGCTGAACTGGAAGAATTGCATGGGCGATGGGAGACGGAGGCGAGTGCGCTGGAGGCGTTGCAGCAGCCTGAGCAGGCGGAAGCGTGATTCAGCTTTCCTTCGCGAGGCGGGAGTATTCTTTTGCTTCGTCCGTTTTCTTTAATTCCAGGGCGACTTTGGCGAGGCGCTCGTAGAGATCTTTTTTCCCGGGGTAGGCAGGAAAGGCTTCGAGAACATTTTTGTAGAGGTCGTAGGCTTCCTGTTCATGGCCGAGATTGGCGAGAAGCGTGCCGGCGGAAAGAGTCATGCGGAGTTTCTCGAGCGGAGTGGAGGGGAGCTTCACGGCCTGGAGGTAAGCATCGACAGCATCGAATAATTTGCCGTTGGCTTTGTAAACGTCGCCGAGTTTTTCCATGAGAATGGCGCTCTCCTTCACGCCGGGAGCATGGGAATAGAAGGTTTCGATTTCGGAGAGCGGCGCGTCATGGGCGATGCGGAATTGGACCCACATGAGCATGGACCATGGGAGATTCTTGTCCTTGCGGGCGAGGAGGTCTTCGTAACGTTCCTTTTGATTTTTGGAGAAGGGAGTGTAGAGCGGGTCGCCGACCACCGTGATCTGCCAGGAGAGCGTGCGTTGGGAGGCGTAAGCGGCTTCACCGAAGGAAAATCCTAGATACATGAAGCGGTAAAGGAATTGGGCGATCTCCGGAGTGGCCTGAAGGTAAGGTTCCTCGGTGCAGCCCATGGTGGCGGTTGCGCCACGGGCGAGGAGAGGCCCTGCCCAACCGCTGTTTGGGTTTCGCAGTTCCTTCGCGCTGAATGAATGGAGATGATAAGCGACTGCGCCGGGGCGGAACTCGGAAAGACCGGAGAGGAAGGGGCCACTGATATTTTGATCATACCAGCCGAAATAAAGGGCGATGTTCGGCATGGGGAAAGACGGGTCGAAGGTTTTTTGTGCATTATCCACGACGGTGTCGTAACCGTAACCCCTGGCCATTTCGGCAGCGGTTTTAATCCATTGATCGCCGACGGCATAGCTGCCGTTGGTTATACCGCGCGCATCGAAATAAGCGCGCCCCCAGAGGCCGTCCTGCTCGGCTTCAAGTGCCTTATCGACGAGTCCGCGGGCGATTTCGGGCGTGGGACCGTCCAGACGAGCCACGAGGAGGATTCCATTGGTGGGGTTCAGTGAGGCGGCATTGGTGGTGCCGAAAAGCGGATTGGAAACGGGACCGGCGAACTTCAACTTCAAGTCGAGGGCGGGAAGCGCGGCGAGTTCGCTATCGACGGCAGCTTCATTGCGGCGGAGTTCGGGGCTGAGCTTTTCAACACCTTCCTCCTGGAGCATGGGATCGGCGGTGATTTTCACCGGGACGCCGTAACAGAGGACGAGATAACGAATTTTTGAGCTGGTGATATTGACTTTGGAGGTGCCGGGCTCTGGTTTTTCGGGGCTGAAGGTAAAGAGCTTTCGTTTTTTTAATTCGGCCCAGAGGGGGTCCTGAAGTTTGGATTTATAATCCTGGCGGGAGATGGTTTCAGTTTCCGGAAGGTCGAATGCGATGACCTGCTGCTCGGGCACTTTGCGTTTTTGCGCGTAATGCATGGCGACTTCACGGGAGGCGGCGCTGGCGCTGTTGTAGATGACGAGGACCGATTCGCCCGGTTCGGCAGCCGAAATGGTTGCGCAAAAAAGGCATAGCAATAGAACGCGCAAAAACCTCCGCATAGTCATGGAATATTTACTTTCAAGCCGTCATATGCAAACCAGATTCCAGCCGGCATTTCGGCCTGATCGACATCATGGTCGTATTCGTGAGTGAGATGAGTGAAATAAGTTTGTTCCGCACGAATGCGGCGGGCGGCGGTCAATGCTTCATCAAGACACATGTGAGTGGGATGAGGAGCGCGGCGGAGAGCATCGAGCACGACCACATCGACGCCTTCGACAGCGGAGACGACTTCGTCGGGCACGAGCTTGCAATCGCTGAAGTAGGCGAGCTTTTTGCGTCCGTTCTGCTCGAAGAGGTAGCCAGTGGTGACGGTAGAGCCGTGCGGGAGGGGAAAGGGAGTGATCTTTAAATCGCCGAGTTCAAAGGGGCCGGTGACGAGGTTGGGTTCCGGGTGGAAGTATCCTTTGGGAATGGGGCGGCCATCGAAGGCGTAATTATAAACCCGTTTGAGATGGCCGAGTGTTTGCTCGGTGGCATAGACCGGGAGTGGACCCTGGCGGAGGTCGCAAAAACGGCGGCAATCATCAAGGCCCATGATGTGGTCGGCATGGGCGTGGGTAAAAACAACTGCGTCGAGCCAGTCGATCCGTTCGCGGAGGATTTGGAGGCGAAATTCCGGCGTGGTATCGACGACAAACTTAACGGAGTCGGTTTCGAGATAAATCGAAGGGCGGGTGCGGTGATTTTTTGGATTATTGAGAAATGAATCGGGATATTTAACCCCAATCATCGGCACGCCTTGCGAGGTGCCTGAACCCAGGAATGTCAAACGAAGCGGCATTGCTTCCGGGCACCATATTCAGCAATGCAAGGCCCTGCAAGCCGGAGGGGAATTTTTCCGGGACGAGCGGGGCCGGTGCTGGAAGCTTAATGCTGAGTCTCTGCGGGCTTTTGGGCTTCGCGGCGATAAGCTTCCGCGAGGAGGGAAATTGGGTGGACGACCTTCAAGGGCAAGCCACGTTTGCGGGCGCCATTCTGCACTTGCAGTAAACAGCCAGGATTACCGGTGGCGACGATGGGAGCGCCGGTTTTTTCGATATTATTGATTTTGCGCTCCAATAATTGGCCTGCCATTTCGGGCTGGATGATGTTGTAGATGCCGGCGCTGCCGCAGCACCAGGTGCTCTCGGGCAATTCCTTCAAATTCAGGCCGGGAATCGCGCGCAGGAGCTGTCTTGGTTGCGCGGTAATTTTCTGGCCGTGACAGAGATGGCAGGCTTCGTGATAAGTGACGGTTTGCTCGGGTTGGGCGTTCGCAGGGGCGGCAATGCCAAT
>JBQCGE010000403.1:0-3743 GCA_051955955.1 Verrucomicrobiota bacterium | reverse complement strand
AGTTCACCCAAATGTTAGAACCCGTCAGGTTGAGATAATTGCTCGCGGACCCGTTTGTTGCGATTCCCAGTGCGATTCGACTCAAATCATTCGCTGGCCTCCGCACCAGGTCAGGTTCAATTCCCTGCACCGAACTCATCTGCGCAATTTTTGCGAGTGACGTAAGTTCCGGCTGCACTACCACCTGCGGTCCAAATGGCGAACTCTCCTCCGAAAGCACCACTGCCTTTAAACCCCTCAATTCGGCAATCGCTTCAGTCCGCTCCCCCGGAATCAAAGTCAACCGCAGCAACGTCCCGTCGCTCAAGGGTTCCTGCTCGACCGCGCTTTTGAGCAATCCCGGCGAGAGTTTATAATACGGCTCAAAAGGCAAAACCGCCTGCACCCCTGCCGCAGATGCCAACTGATCCGCCGCGGCCTTTTCGCCCTTCACCAAATAGGCGTTGTTCGGCACGTAGCTGATAATCTGTACCCCGGCATCAGCCAGTTCCTGCCGAAACTTTGCGTCCGGTGCGCGAGTCGCCTGAACGATGTAGCTCCCCGGTTCCCCTTTTGCTTTCAAGTGTGCTGGAATCTTCAGGTCCGCTCCGTTTGCGGTATCCACCAATGCGTTCGCCAGCAAAATTGCCTTGTCCTCATGCACGAGTTCATCCAAATCCCGCGAAGTATTCCGGAGCCGAAACGGATGCGCCCGGTCCACCGTCCCACTCCCCGACCCTTGTGTTGAAGCCGTTTTCACCCCATTGGAGTTCAACTGCGCCAATGGAAAATGCGCCGAACGCGTCGCGGAAAGATCAAGCTTCGCGGATTTATTCGTCTGCAACTCCGTTTTCGGCTTCGCCTGTCGGCGTCTGGCCTCGAGTTCATTTCCCTTCAGCCAAAACAACGCCGCTGCCACGAACAGCATCACGCTTAAAAGAGCCCAGGTTCTTGGAGTAAAACGCATATCGGTTTAATTATAATAGCACTTCTTCTGCCACTTCGCCCACACAATTTGCCTCGCCCGCTCTCCCCTGGCCACCATCCCTATTCAGGCGGCGGCAACACGTTATAACTCTCCACTACCGCTCGCAATGGATTGTTCGGGTTGCGCAATTCACCTTCCACCCGGAAGGTCGTTTTTGTGATCACTTCACCCGTGATCTGATAATTCGTGCACAAATTGTAAAAGTCCGCGCTCGTCACCAGCGAATGCGGGGCCGGTCGCAATGATTGCCCGAAGGAGTAAACCACGAACTTTGGCTCGTCGCGCTTCAACAGCGACATGATCTGCTGTGGAATTCGTTCCACCGCTTCATCCACCCACACCTTTGGCACTTGCTGTCCCGCGCTTCTCAGGAAGGGCGATTGCACCGTCAATCCCGGCGCGCTCAACACGTCGCCCACATGTTCAAACACATCCAAGAAATTTGTGGTCCCCGCGATGCGTTTCGGCGTATACGCAAATCCAACCAGCGGACGTGACGCATCCTGGATCGGTGTAACATCAAACTGGTTCGTCCGCGCCCAATTAATATAGGAAACGATGCTCGAAACTTGCGGCGTCGCCGGTTCGATAATCGCTGTTGTATAACCTTGCGCATATGGATCAGCGGGAGCATTTGGCACGGCAATAGCACTATCCTTTATGTTATTCGTATAAACGGTTAACCCGCTTAAAACCGCTGACCATGCAGCGAGTCCCTTTTGATTCACGGACAATAGTCCGCGGGCCGCATTTTCATTCGGAGCAACTGTAAATACATCAAAAATCTTATAATCCTGGCTCGGGAAGTTACCCACAGACCCTGCCCAGTTATACCAGGCCACCGGTTCCGTAAGTGGGTGTATGGTTCCAACGTTATCCACCTGGTAAATCGATTTCATGTAAACCGTTTGCCACGGTGTTCCGCGATGCACACGCCCCAGCCATCCGATACTTGGGAAGCGGAAATAATTGGTTGCAGCTTCCACAATTGGGAACCGCCAATCATCCGAACTCCGCACATTGGGATCCTTCAGCGCGAGGTTAAAGCTGTTTGTGTCCGGCTGCTGCCCGGGGTTCCCGCCCCATGGACGATATCGTTCATTCAATCGCCCAATGTTCCAAAGTTTGGAAATATCCGCATCAGGCGGATTGATCACTTGCAGTTGATCTGGAGTGTTGTAGCCCAATTGATTCCCCGGATGGAACAAATCGGTATCCATGTAATGAACCAATGGATCGTTCGCCTGCCAGGTGTACCGCGCATAAACCCTCCGGGTCGGCACAAACGGCGCCTGGTGAACTGAGCTGGTCGGGTCCGGCAAAATCGGATCGCGCGTATACATTTGGTTCGTGCCGCAGAAAACCCGGAACAAATCGATCTGATGTTCCCGATCATGAATTGGAACACTGAATCGGTAACTCTTCCAAAACGTATTATCCAAAGCTTCCTTCATGTCACCACGCGACATTGCAAGCTGGTTCATGATCCCAACGGTTAGCCCACTGTTCCCCACCCGGTTTGTATCCCAAAAAATTTCATGAGGATTCACGCCAGATGAACCGGGCGGAAACGTCGAACTGGTATTGGGACGCATAAATTCTCCCACGTCCAAACGTGTTTTCAGGTTATCCAAATTAACAAAATCGATAATCCTCCCCGTCCCCTCTTCTGTTACCCAGAACCTCACACGATTTGTCGTGTAGAGAACGAAATTGGGCGGGTCTTCCAATGGTTGGAAAGGTGAGTTCGTCGTTGCCAGGAAATACGGCCTTCCATTCGTGAAAACCGAGTTCGGTAGGTTGATATAGTTCGTGTTGATTGGGATCTGCATGTTCCCAATACGTACGCCTCGGTCCGTTCCACGCCAGTCGTTCAACGTAACCACGGTTTGAGCGTAGTTCGTGAAAAATGCAATCGGCACTTCGAAATTCGAATTTACCGGCCGATTGCTCAATGCCAGGTCTGTAAAAGCCTCGGCAAAGATGCGTACATTTTTATTATAATTTGTTCGGTATGAATTCCACGCCTCCATTCCAAGCCGCGACTCCAGGCTCACGATAAATTGCTGGTTCGTAATTGTGACCGGGGCGCTCGGATCACGCTTTCCAAGCTCAATCTTTCGGCTCAGTTCCATCACCGTCTCCATCGAGAACTCATTAAAATTCGGGTGCCCTTTCTTCACCCCTACGATCACCGGCTGACCGAAGATATTGACGTTGCTAAAAATTCCGTAATCACCAGGCCGCTCTGCTACCCATTGAGCAGCGCTCGTCCAATTGGTTCGTCCATTGAATTGCCGTTCAGCTACAAAATTGATGTTCGTCTCCTCAATAAACCCAGCTATGCTCACATTGGTGAGCGTTTTATAGTAGTAAGGTCGGAGCACGGTCGGGAAATAAGGATAACGCGTCGTCAGCGCATTCTTATTGGTCATGTTATCGAAGATATTGACTGCCAGCTGCAGAATCCGATGCGTCGCTGCCGTATATTCGTTTGTGATCCACAGCGAGTTCTGATTCCAGTTTACCGGCCGGGGTAAGGCATAGATCAAAATATTGGTCAGCGAAAAATTCGTTCTAACGGGTGTATCACCCAGAAATGTATTGGTGTAGGTCACTCGCCCAACCTGCCTCACCTGTTCCTCCACATTCGCCTGCAACATCAACTCCGCTGCATTCGTGAAAAATGAAATTGCATTGGTCCAGGGATAAATATTGTTCGTCACCTCACCAATCGAATTTGCATAATTCAGATTCAACTTCCCTTTGATCGCTG
>JBQCGE010000402.1:0-4008 GCA_051955955.1 Verrucomicrobiota bacterium | reverse complement strand
GACCGCGCCCGAATTGATCAATAACGGGTGGGGTGGAGGAGGGCAGGGGATGACCGTCGGCCAAATCTCAACCGTCATTCAACCGGGCAAATACCGCATTCGCATTCAATATGAAGAAGGCGCGGGCGGAAACGGATTCATGCTCGCGGGCGTTCCTCAAGCGCCCACCGATGCGGCGGTGTTGGTTTCCGGCGCAGTTTTCAGTGGCGCGGAAAATCGTGTCGTGTTGAACCAGCTCGATTCCGATTTCACGATTTCCTTCTGGATGCAATCGAGCCAAATCGCCGGCACCGCCGATTCATGGACCAACGGCATGGGCATCATCGATGCGAATGCTGCGCCTGGCGACTTGCCCTTTGGCGTAACGCTCGGTGAAGGCCGCGTGTTGTTCGGAATGGGCGGCGCAAACAGTAGCACGATTGCTTCGCCGGGTCTTGTGGCGGATGGCGCATGGCATTTTATTTCCGCGCGACGCTCGCAAGGTTTACTGACCCTCTTTGTCGATGGAATTTCCGTCGGGAGCGCGGTCGCGAGCAGCGAATCGGTGAGCGCGATTGCCGATTTCACCGTCGGCAGCCTGAGCGGTTCGCACAATTACTTCATCGGCTCGGTCGATCAACTCCGCACCTGGGACTCCGCGCGAAGCGATGCACAAATCGCCGCGGATTATTACCTGACGCGGAATGGGCATGGCTTCCAGGAGAGCGCGCCAGTCACGCGCATTGAACAGTTGCAACCCGGCTCGGTGCAGGTGTTTTGGGATGCGCTTTCCGATTACCGAATTCTGGAGGGCGCAGCCGCGGTGGAAGGGCCATGGTTCAAGCTCCCCACCGATCAAAACTCGACCAATATTTCAATGGCCAGTCCGGTTCGCTTCTTCCGGGTCCGCCAGTAAAATCTATCCTTGAGCCCGCTGGCGATAAGTCGCTGGCGGGCGACCTCTTCGTCCTGTTATCCAACGCGAAAACTCAGGCGCTGGATTAAGTCTTTCCCAAAGCTGTACTGCAGGCGTTTGAGAATTTCGTGCCGCCGGTATCGCACCAATTCATCGAGCCAAACGTTGCTATCCACGGAAATCATCAACGTCCCGCGCACCAGGGCGGTCGGCTGCGCGTGGGCCACAATGGTCGGGTCAATCATGTGACTCCAAACCTTCAGGATTTCCAGGTCAGCCCGTTTCCGTTCCAGCCCAATGTCCTTCAGGACGGATGGAATTAAATCCGCCACGGAACGGGCGTTGTTGGCATTCGCCTTTTCCTGTTCCTCCAGGTGAATGCCGCGCCAGGCCGCAAGCGCTTTTTGTTTCTGGCTCGGTTTATTTTTCCACGCCAGCGGCGGGATGAAAGTATTCGGCTTCTGCATTTCAGGCCGGGGCAAGCGCGGGTTTGTTCGGATCTGCCGGCTCCTCATCGTCCCTCCCGGAATCAGTCGAAGCGGTTTCAGCCTGCACCTCGCTCGAAGCGGGGCTGAGCGCTTCCTGCCGGGCAGTCGTGGCGGGAGCGGTTTCCGGGGTGGTTCCGGAGTCGCCTGCCGATTCGGGCGCGTTCGCCCCGGTCTCCGTTTTTTCCGGCGCGGTCCGACCTTCCATGTGATGCGTCACTCGTTCATCAAGCACGAGCACTCCATGCGATGGCAGATCATAATTCCCGGTAAAAGTCTGGCCGGTCAGGAAATCGTGCATCGGCTTGTAAAAATGGAGGCGGACAGGCGAAGCCTGATGATTCAGTAGAAAATAAATCTTCTGATCTTCCTTCTGGCGCATGCTCACTTCAATTGTGTCCGGTACCTTCAAGAGGGGGTAAAGATTACAGAGCTGGCGCAGCCACGCAACCAGGTCGTAGTAAAAATGCTGGTGGCTCACTGTGCCGAGATAAATCGCCTTGCCCAACCCAAAATCGTTGATCGTCAGGGCGGCGCGTCCGGCATAAAAATCCTTGGCATAACTCGCGAGCACCTGCGCTTCCTTCACCTCGATCAGGTCACACCACAACCGCGCCGGGTGGAGATGCGAGGCCGGGAATGACGCCTTGAAGGTCATGTGATTTTCCTCCCCGCTCGGCAGCGGATCAAACTCAGCCACTTCAATCCCGAACAAGTCGGTGCAATTGGCCGGGAACCCATCGTCCGGCGCAATGTGATGTTCATCGTAAAGGCCCGTATTGCACGTGGCCAGGAGTGTGCCGCCATTCTGGACGTACAGTTTCAGCAAGTCCGCTTCCCCTCCCGCGAGCATTTGCAGCGAGGGCGCAATCCCCAACTTATAGCGCGAGAGATCTTCCGTCGGCCGCGCGAACTCCACCGGGATATTCCGGTCATGCAGCGCGGTGTGAAAAAGCTGGATATGATCTCGATAGGAAAAATTCTTGTTCGGCTGCCCCGGCAGCTTCATCGCGAAATCGTTGTCATGGCTGTAGAGAATGCAAACCTCCGCCACCACCTTGGAATTTTTGAGGACCGGCGCGAGCAGCTTCATCTCCTCGCCGATTGCTGCAATCTCCTTGAAAATCCGGTTCTCGCCCCGGCCATTATGGTTCAGGACGCCGCCGTAAAATTTCTCCGAACCAATCCGCGGCTGGCGAAAGTAAAAATAAAGTACGCCCGAAGCGCCGCGCGAAATCGTTTGATAAGTGAACAGGCGCACCACCCCCGGACGCACCAATGAATTCACCTCCTGCCAGTTCACATGCCCCGCTTTCTGTTCGATCACCCAAATGCCATTGTCCCCGTCCGGCGTTCGGATTCCCTCCTTCTTCAGCGAACGGAGCATGTCCACCTCGCACGCATTTTCCGCTGAACGTGTTTTGATCGTGGCGTTGCTGTCCATCGATACAAAATCGAGCACCTGCGCCGCGTCGAAATGGTCAAACTTCCGGGTCAATGCCCGCAGGTTCGTCGTGACCGGAACACCCGGCGTGATCTCGTGCAAAATATCCGCCTGGCAACGAATGAACGCCACGCAGGTGTCGCTGCAAAACCGCATCCAATCCAAAAGCAGCGCCGGGTTATGCGCGGTCGGTGCCATTTTAGGCATCGGCACATGCGAGAACTCCGTCACCACCTGCCCCCAAAACCGCAGCCCCAGGGATTCATTCAGCCGCTCCACCGTTTCATATTTCGCCTCCAGCCACGCATGCCAATCCTTGGCGCTCTGCTCGTTGAATGACGCCTCGGTGTTATGCCCGCCGATCCCGTTATCAATCTGCCACGCGATCAGTTGCGGATGATCCCCGAGCGCATTCGCCATCGCCCGAACGATGGTTTTGGCATATTCCCAGTAAACATCGCTGTTCATGCAATAGGCCCGGCGCGTCCCTTCATGCAGCACCTCGCCCCGCTCGTTGATCGGCAGGATGTCCGGGTGCTTCTTCGCCAGCCAGATCGGCGGAGCCGCGGTGGGAGTCGCCAGAACCACCTTGATCCCACGCTTTTGCATCACGTCCATCACGCGGCGTAACCAGGCAAAGTCGAACTTTCCCTCTTCCGGTTCACAAAGGCCCCAGCAAAATTCCCCCATCCGCACGACGTTGAACCCCGCCTTGACCATGAAGTCCGCGTCGATCTCCCAACGCGACTCTGGTTGCTCAGCCGTGCCTGCGTACGGATAGACCCAATGTTCAGGATGATAATCTGCGCCGAAGTACATAGGCTTTTTTGGTGTGTACCAAGAGTTTACTCCCCTTGCAAAATAGAGCAATCCCTCAATCCCATCCCATTCCAACACAGGCCAGGGAAGCGGACGAGGCTCCCGTCCTCCGCAAGGCGGGTTACATCATGATGCCCTTAAGAGCCTGGGTGAGTTTGGACTCGGGTGTCTCGGAAATTTTTAGTGGAATCTGTGGAATTACCGAGGTATTTGGCGGGTTATTCCGGAATGATTCGGAATTTTTCATGGCTTCATCGAGCATCTTTTCGAGGATATCGAGGTCGGCCAGGGAGAGGGGAAGCGAGTTTGATGCAGGTTCAGCGGACGGTTGCGTGGCTGGTGCAGTGGCCGGTTCGTTGATTGGG
>JBQCGE010000401.1:0-2959 GCA_051955955.1 Verrucomicrobiota bacterium | reverse complement strand
GTTGGGTGGATTTTCCTCTTCGGTTACCGGGAGTGATGTTGGATTTGTGCTTCGCGCATTGGAAGCGGATGGGCGGCTGGAAGTTTTAAGCCGTCCGCAAATCCTGACGGCTGATAATCAAAAAGCGACCATTGATATTGGGGATCGCATTCCGCTCATCACCGATTCGCGAGTGACCGAGTTGGGCGCGACAATCAATTCATTCCATTACGAAAACGTTGGGGTTAGCCTCACGGTAACGCCGCGAATCAGTCCCGATGGTTTCGTGAAAATGGAAGTTGAGCCAACGGTAAGCCAGTTGAGCAGCTCCTCTGTGACCGTAAGCCCGGGGATTAACAGCCCGATTATTTCGCAACGCAAAGCGACTACAACCGTGAGCGTGCAGAACGGACAATCTGTCATTATTGGTGGGTTGATCAGCACCACGGATGATCGTCGCAGGAGCAAGGTGCCCTTTCTTGGCAATATCCCTTACCTTGGATGGCTTTTCCGCAGCAGCAAGGCATTGGAAAATCGGAAGGAACTGTTGATCATCCTGACTCCACAACTGTTGACCGGGTCGGACGCGATCGCGCAGGCGGACACGGCGCGGCAGATCACGCATGAACAACTGTCGAAGAGCACGATCAAGGATGAGATCAAGCGCGATAAATTGCAGCAGGAAGTTCTCGAGCCTCTCCTGCCGCTAATGCAGCCCGGGAATACGAGCACGAACCTGATTGATACGACCGTGCCGCCAAAGTAAGCCGGTGTCAGTGACGATCGTTCAGCGGTAAATATCGACGAGAAACAAAATGGCTTCTGAAGTGCCCACGTTAATGATGGCGTGGGCAACATCGGCCCGATAACTGGCGGAATCACCGGGTTTTAATGTTTCACTGTCCGCGCCGGATTCGACGCGGACTTCGCCTTTTTGCACCGTGAGAAACTCGCGCGTGCCTTCATAATGAGGGGAGCTGCGCAAGGCACCGCCTGGTTGCAGGAGGACTTCGTAAAACTCCACATCCTTCTCAAGATTGAGGGGGCTGAGTGTCCGGATGCGGCAGGATTTATCAGAACGGTAGTGGAAGGCGCGGTCTTCGGCGCGGATTACGTTGACGGAAGAACTGGCGCTGGGCATTTGAAGCAATTCGCCGAGAGGCATGGCGAAAGCCTGGGCGATGCGCATGGTGACGGCGAGAGTGGGGTTGGCCTGTTCGCGTTCAATTTCGCTCAGCATGGAGCGGCTGACCCCGCTGGAGTTGGCCAGGGCTTCGAGAGACCAGCCGCGCTCGCGCCGCAGATGCTTTACCCGCGCGCCGAGATGACGGTTGATGGCTTCGGCGACATCCTCGGGATTTGAAGGAGTGGCTTTGCGTTTTTTAGATTCCATGCTTCTGTATTCTATATTGGAAAATGTTCTTGCATATGGGAAACGTGTCTCTACTATACCGGACATGGCTCCTGCATATTGGATGACCATTAAGGAAATCGTGCCGCTGCCGCAATCCTGAAATGAGCAGATTGTGAGAATAAAAAGCGAGCGGAAGCGCAGACGCCGAGGAAAAGCATGAAAGCATTAGTAAAATCGAAACCGGAACCGGGACTTTGGCTTGAGGAAGTGCCGATGCCGAGCGTGGGGATCAATGACGTTTTGATCCGCGTGGATCGAACCGGAATCTGCGGGACGGACTTGCATATTTACAAATGGGACGCCTGGGCGAGCAAAACGATTCCCGTGCCGATGGTGGTGGGGCATGAATTTGTGGGGGAGATCGTGGAGGTTGGTTCGAATGTGAAGGATTTTTTCCCCGGCGACGTGGTGAGTGCGGAGGGGCACGTCGTTTGTGGTCGGTGCCGGAACTGTCTTGCGGGACGGCGACACCTTTGCAAAGACACGAAGGGGATCGGGGTGAACCGGTCGGGAGCATTCGCGGAATATATTTCCGTGCCGATGACGAATGTGTGGCATCACAACCATAAAGTGGACCGGGACGTGGCCGCGATTTTTGATCCATTCGGAAATGCAGTTCATACCGCGCTTTCGTTCCCGGTGCTTGGAGAGGATGTGTTGATTACAGGGGCCGGGCCGATTGGGATTATGGCTGCGGCAGTGGTTCGGCACGCGGGCGCGCGGTATGTGGTGGTTACCGATGTGAACGAATACCGGTTGGAACTTGCGAAGAAAATGGGGGCAACGAAGGTGGTTAATGTCAGCAGGGGGAGCGTTGAACAGGCGCAGAAAGAACTCGGGATGAAGGAAGGTTTTGACGTGGGTTTGGAGATGTCGGGCAACCCTGCCGCATTTCGCGGAATGATCGAAAACATGGCGCACGGCGGAAAAATCGCGATGCTTGGAATTCCATCGGAACAAATTGCGATTGATTGGAACAAGGTTGTTTTCAACATGCTGACGATTAAGGGAATTTACGGGCGGGAGATGTATGAGACCTGGTATAAGATGACCGTGATGCTGGAGAGTGGACTGGATATTCGCCCCGTGATTACGCATCGGTATCATTACACGGAATTTGAAAAGGGATTTGAGGCAATGAAGTCGGGGCAGTCGGGGAAAGTGATTTTGAACTGGAGGTAAGGGTGGCTCATCCGTCGCCGCAGTTTGTCCTTGAACAGATTGGAATCACGGTCGCGGCCTTGAGCGGGGCGTTGGCGGCGCGAGGGAGGCGGATTGACCTGTTCGGAGTCATTGTGCTGGCGCTGGTGACGGCGTTTGGGGGCGGGACCGTGCGGGATCTGATGGTGGGGGATTTGCCGGTGGTGTGGCTTCGCAGTCCGGTTTACCTGGTGAATGCGACGGTGACCGGTCTCGCGACGTTTGTTGTGATCCGGTTTCGCGAAGTGCCGGTGCAGGCGTTGCTTGTGGCGGATGCATTCGCGCTGGCGTTGTTCACGATGATCGGGGTGCAAAAGGGCTTGCGGCTGCATTTCTCACCGGGAGTCGCGGTTTTATTGGGACTTG
>JBQCGE010000400.1:0-3235 GCA_051955955.1 Verrucomicrobiota bacterium | reverse complement strand
CGCTCTGGGAAGTTTCACCAACACCTGCGGCATCCCAAGTGAGGGTATAAGAATTACCGTCTCCGATTGTGTGACTGGTCACCTGAATCGCACCGGCATCACCTGACAGAACAAAAGCATAGGGGGCAACCGCGCCAGTGCCCAAATCTGCATCAGTTACGCCTGAGTCGTTGTTGATACCCGCATCGGACCAACCCGGGATATCATCCGCGGGATTATCATAGCCGGTGATTGTTCCACCGGTGAAGTTTTCGCTGAAATCCGAATTCTGGATTGCGATATTGAAAACCTGAGCTTGTGCAGTCAGAGCCGCTCCCAAAGCGAGAATGCCGGTCAACGCACCCAACCGAAAATTAACGCGTCCTTTGTTCATAGTGGGTGCATTAAATCGAAAAGGGCAAATAAACGCAACACAAAAGTAGAAAAATTTAAGCTTAGCTTAAATCTTTAATTCCCATGGCTTTTCAATGGATTGGTTAGTGCAGGTGATTTGAATCCTATAACATTCTTTCGTTTTTATCAAAGTTGAGAACGGCACTTTCGCTGCTTCAAGGGTCTTTTTGCAACCGCGCCGTGGTTCTGTGCGGATGTAGTTGAAAAGAGACATGGATTGCAGCGGAAAATTCAGATTACGACCTGATTACAGATCGAGCGTGAAGGCAATTGGCATCACCATTGCAAAAGCGCCCGTGTTCTCATTATTGCTTTTACTTACTCTTGTGGCGTTCGCGCAGCCTTTACAGGCGGCAGTTCCAGGTTGTGAAAACACTCAGATCCGATTAACGCCGGATTACCGATATTTTATTGGCAGCGCCGAGTATCAATCCGCTGAAGGAGATCCTGAATGGGGAAGCAGCTATCGATGGCTGGCGGATGGAACTGTGATCGAGGAGGGAACTGTAGGCGAGGGATTGCTGTTGCATTTGGATGCAGGAATGGGTGGCGCGAATGGTGAAAGCCCGGTGGAGTCAAATTCTGTGGCTTACGTTCCCGGAAGGTGGGGTTCAGCGTTGGCTTTGCCAGAGAACGGACGCTTGCAATATTCCACACCTGGAAACCTGGATTGGGAGGAAGGAACAATCGAAATGTGGGTTGCATTGCGGCAGGACGGCACCAATGCGGTCTACAGTTCGCGCGATCACTTGCTTTTTCAATACCTTTCACCGAAGGGCGATTTCATGCAGATCGGTCAAAGTGCGAGTGGGCGGGTGATCCATGTGGGTGGGATGGTCAGTAATGAATGGGAAAGTGCTTACGGAATAGCCGGGAGCATGGTGAATTGGAAAGCGGGTGAATGGCACCACATCGCGTTTACATTTTCAGTGAAGGACAATTCGATGAAGATGTACATCGATGGTGCTTTCAGCGCGGCCAATAACGAAGGACATTATTACGCACCTGAAGGAAGTGGGGCGACTTTTTCCATCGGCAGCGGAATTAACTCTCCGGCGGCGGAGTATTACATCGATGAGGTTCGCATCTCCGGTCGTGCCGCGACAGCGGATGAAATTGTCGAACGAGCCCGAAGAGTTGAGGCGAACAGTGCGAATGAAGTCTGGCTCGCAAGTTCAAATGTAACACTTGGGGCGGAGCTGGTTTTTGAATTTACTGCGGCAAGTGGAACAAACCACGGAGTGCCTTGCCAGAGCGCGCCAGTCCAGGCAAACGGCATTCCAGTTTACAACGCGGGCCCCCCCAGCACGTTGCTGAAAGCGGGCTCGACTAATTTCAATTTGCGAGTCGAAAGCGCGATGGAAACCGAGTGCCGATACTCAGTTGGCAGCGCACTGCCTTACGACCAAATGACGCCATTCGGCCAGACGGGAGGCACTGCTCATGAATCGATCATCTCCGGAATCAACCCAGACCCAAACCAGATCAATGATGTTTACGTGAGATGCGGCGCCGCTCCGGATTACCTGATGCATTTACAATACCGGGTGCTATCCCAGGTAAACCCGAGCTATCCAAGAAAGGGAAATTTGTGGGGCTGGACCCAATGGATTGGGACTGGGTTATCGAACATGGCGAAAGTCGATTTGTGGCTCGGTGTTGCGGCGAAAGCGGACGAGATCATTACGTTGCGCCAGTTGAATCCAAATATCCGGGTGCTGACATCAATCAATGCGGTCGAGGGGAGCGGAGTGCCGGAGGAATATTATCTGAAGGATTTGAATGGAAACAAAATCGAGGTCTGGCCGGGATCGTATCGACTCAATTTAACCAAGCCGGAAGTGGCTGAATACCAGGCGCGGCATGCGTATGAAACGGTTCTGAAAACCGGGCTGATGGCGGATGGCGTCTTTTTCGACAATTTCATGACGCGTCAAGCGTGGTTGACCAATGACATTTATGGCAACCCGGTGCAACTCGATGCGAATGAAGATGGAGTCGCAGATGACCTGAACGAATTGGATCGGAAATGGCGAGATGGGGTGTTCCTGGAGATGGCCTTATTTCGCAAGCTGATGCCGGACGCGATTGTTACGGGGCATTCCATGGATATTGACGAGCCGGGAATTGCGGAAAGTTTTAATGGAATCAGCATCGGGTTTGCTATGGCGCATGTGCTTGAAGGTAAGCAGACCTTTGATTCCGTGTTGGCCCGATATAACCAGTGGATGAGCGAGGTTGTTGATCCGCAGGTAACGATGATTGAATCCTCACCCATGGAGCAGATTGCTTACGGATATGGCTATGCAAACACGCAGCGGCAATCGCTGATGAATGGCATATCAGACAATACCCTGGAATTTGCGCGGACGTTTTATCCTTATATGCGTTTTGGGCTTGGGTTTACGTTAATGAACGATGGGTACTTTACTCATGAATTCGGTGATATTTGGCACGGAAACCAATGGTGGTACGACGAACTGGATTACAACCTCGGCCAGCCGCTCGGTGCCGCGCGTGAGGTTCGATTGCCGGATACAGCCAACACCAATCGAATCAGCAACGGCAGTTTTGAAGCAGTTTCGGACGAGTGGGGGCTGGTGGCAGGGCCCGGTTGTGCCGCGACGTTTGCACGAGACGAAAATGGAGTTTCAGGAAGTGCTGCCCGGATTGATATCAGCGCCACAACGGGGACCGATTGGCATATCGAATTCGCACAGGCGAACCGATCGGTTGAACAAGGTGTGGAGTATGACCTTACTCTCTGGGTGAAATCGGATGCTCCCCGGGCATTCACGGTCAATGGCCAGAAAGGAACACCGGATTGGACTTACTACGGCCT
>JBQCGE010000399.1:0-6273 GCA_051955955.1 Verrucomicrobiota bacterium | reverse complement strand
TTCCTATTATTTGCTGGTCACGATTGTGGATGCACTGACTGGGGTGACGGAGGATGACTGGCAAATCGCGGCGGACATCAAGGATGGGAACATTAACCAGTTTTTGTTGAAGCCGATCGATTACATGGCTTACCGGCTGTGCCTGTTTTTTTCGGGGCGAATGATTTATGTGGTGGTGGCGTTCACGCCGGTGTTGCTGTTCGTGCTTTTGCAGCGGGAATATTTCGTGGCACCGGCGAGCTGGGGGATTTTTCCGATTTTCGTGATTTCGCTGATGATGACCGCTTTACTGCAGTTCTTCATGAGTTATGTGATGGCGATGCTGGCGTTTTGGGTTTTGGAGGTGTCGACCGTTATTTTTATTTTGTTCGCGCTGGAGTATGTGGCCGGGGGACATTTGTTTCCGATTGATATTTTGCCTGGAGGATTGGCTCAGGCGCTGAAATTCACGCCCTTTCCATACCAACTCTTCTTCCCGGTGAGTATTTACCTGGGGCGGGTGGAGGGGAGCGAGTTATGGAGTGGATTGGGAATTCAATTTTTCTGGGTGCTGTTCTTTTTGGGGTTGGGAAGGTTTGTTTGGAGCCGGGGAATACGGAAGTACACGGCGGTTGGAGGTTGAAAAAAATTGCACATGCAAATTTCTTGCGCAGTGGCTGGCAATCAGTAATTTAAGTCGCGGTTTGTCCGATGGTGTAACGGTAGCACAAGGCCCTTTGGAGGCTTTTGTCATGGTTCGAATCCATGTCGGACAGCCAATTTTTCACCGCGTGGCGAGATGCGAGTGCGTGGTGAAAAGATGCGCGAAGGACTTCACCGGGCTCTCCAACCAGGTTTGTCGCCAAATAAAATGTTTGCGCGATGTGGTACGAATATGGCTTGATTTCGCCTTTATAGATGAAGCGGTCGGCGAATTGGAGGATGTGTTCGGCGAATGTATATAGAAGGATATGAAACGGAGCCGGATGCGGATTTTGTATAGCGGTAGGGTGCAGGGGGTTGGGTTTCGATACACGACGAAGAACACGGCGATGGGGTATGAGGTGACTGGAATGGTTCGAAACCTTGCTGATGGCCGGGTGGAATTGATTGCTGAAGGAGCCCGTGAGGAACTGGAAGCTTTCCAGGCAGGAATCCGGGACGCAGGCCTCGACCATTTCATTGAGAATGAAGACGTTGCGTGGAGTGACGCGACGGGTGAATTTCGCGGATTTACAATTAGCGGTTAATTTGTGGAGCGATTGAGGTTGGAAAGTAAAGAATGCGTTACGCAATAATAGCAGATATCCACGCGAACCTGGAGGCGTTCCAGACGGTGCTGGCCGATGCAAAGGCGATGAACTGCACCCATTACGCCTGTCTTGGGGATGTGGTTGGTTACAATGCGAATCCAAAAGAGTGCCTGGATATCGTGCGGGAGATGGGAATGCCGGTGGTGAAGGGGAACCACGATGAATATTGCTCGAGCGAAAATGGGCTGGATGGATTTAATCCTCACGCCGCCGAGGCGATCAATTGGACGCGGGACCAGTTGACCGAGGATGACCGTAAGTGGCTGCGCGAACTGCGGTATATTCGGCTGGTGGCAAGTTTTTCGATCGTTCATGCGACGCTGGATGGGCCGCAGCGTTGGGGATATGTCTTTGATAAGCTGGCGGCTGCAGCCAGCTTTACTTACCAGAACACGAGCGTTTGCTTTTTTGGGCATACCCACGTGCCGGTGGCGTTCATCCGGGATGCGGTGGTGCGGGGGGGGACGTATTCGAAATTCAAGGTTGAACCGGGCAAGAAATATTTTGTAAATGTGGGCAGCGTAGGGCAGCCGCGGGATGGCAATCCAAAGGCGGCGTATGTGGTTTATGACCTGGACGAGGGATCGATAGAGCTGCGACGGCTGGATTATGATATGGCCACGACCCAGCAGAAGATTCTGGCGGCTGGTTTGCCAGCCCGACTTGCGGAAAGATTGGCTCAGGGGAAATAATAGGCTCTTAGAAGGAATCTCCCAATTCCTGGTCGTGAGAGGAGTGGGAGGGGAACGCGCCTGTTGAAAATTTTAATACTCAAGCCCAGCTCATTAGGGGATGTGGTTCATGCCATACCCGTATTGAGGAACTTGAAACTGGCATATCCATCGGCGGAAATTTACTGGTGGATCTCTGCCGAACTCTCCTCCCTGCTCGAAAGTGACCCGGACCTTACGGGTCTGTTTCTTTTCCATCGCAAAAAAGCGGAGAGTCCATTTTTCTGGCCATCCCTGGCGAAAGAATACCGGCGGATGCGGCGGATGGGGTTCACGCATGTGATCGATTTGCAGAGCCTTGCGCGGAGCGGGATCACGGCGTGGCTGGCGAACGGTGAAGTGACCATCGGGCTGGATGATCCGCGAGAGGGGGCAAGCACGTTTTACGATGTTAGAGTTCCACGACCGAGCGCGCATACGCATGCGGTGGATTGGTATTTGCAGGTGCTGCGGTATTTCAATATAAGGCCGCACTTTGATTTTGAATGGCTGCCGCAGCGACCGGCAGCAGTGGCGAAATTGCAACGCGAAGGTCTGCGGGGGGATCGAATCATTTTGAACCCGGGGGCGCGTTGGGAGAACAAGCGGTGGCCAGCGGAATATTTTCGGGAGTTGATTGAATTGTTGTCGCGGCGTTTTCCGCAGACGCAATTAGTGCTGCTGGGCGGGAAATCGGATTACCAAATTTCTGAGGCGATCCGCAACGGGAACCATTCGACGCTGGATTTAACGGGCCGGACGAATCTGTGGGAGATGATTGAAGTGATTCGAGAGGCGAGGGTAATGGTGACCAACGACACCGGGCCGATGCATATTGGAGCCGCGGTAGGGACTCCTTTGGTGCCGATTTTTGGACCGACGGAACCAATGCGAACGGGGCCGTATGGCCAAATCGAGCGGACCCTGCAAGGGAAACTTCCGTGCATTCCGTGCATGAAACCGCATTGCACCTTCTCGAAGCCGTTGGAATGTCTGCGAATGATAGGCCCAGAACAGGTGGCGCGGGTGGTGGCAGAGCGGTTGAGATAGGCAAAATTGCTGGCGAAGAAAATTTACAAAAAGAGGTTGCGTTAGAATGTTAGGAGCCTTACAAATATTGCAACGTTGAACCGCAACCTGTTGTTGCGTTTGAGTGAAGCCGCTGGGTTGTTTTAGCAATTCAGCGGCTTTTTGTTTTTCCTGTGCCTTGCGCGCTTTCCTCCCGTTTTGATTTCGCTTCACTGGGTTGGGGATTCGAGATATGCAAGGGGGATGGGTGCAAAGTTAAAGATCGGATTTTTAGGCGCTGGGAAAATGGCGACTGCGCTGGCGAGCGGATTTGTGAAGGCTGGCCTGGTGCAAAAGGCGGATTTGATCGCCAGCGATAGCAACGCACAGGCGCGGGAGAATTTTGCGAAAGAAGTGGGTGGCACTACGACGGGGTTTAACCCGGATGTGGCCAAGCAGGCGACGGTTTTATTTATAGCGGTGAAGCCGGACCAGGTGGTGCCGTTGCTGCGGGAGTTGAACCCGGTCATTACGGAAGAGCATTTGTTGGTATCGATTGCGGCGGGGATGCCGCTGGCGAAAATGGAAGCGGAGTTGCCGGAGGAGGCGCGGGTGATTCGAGTCATGCCGAACACGCCAGCGCTGGTGGGGGCATCCGCCTCGGCATTTTCATTGGGAAAATCGGCTACGGCGGAAGATGGGGCGGTTGTCTCGGAACTGCTTGCATCGGTGGGGAAGGTTTGCCAGGTGAAGGAGTCGCTCCTGGATGCAGTGACGGGATTAAGTGGGAGCGGGCCCGCTTACATTTACATGGTGATCGAAGCTTTGAGCGATGGCGGTGTGGCGGCGGGTTTGCCGCGGGATATTGCGACAAAACTGGCAGCGCAAACCGTAATGGGAGCGGCAAAAATGGTTTTGGACACGGGGCTGCATCCAGGTGCACTGAAGGATATGGTGACGAGTCCTGGCGGGACAACGATTGAGGGGGTGCATCAATTGGAAAAATCAGCAGTGCGCGCGGCGTTCATGGACGCAGTGGTTGCGGCGAGTGAAAAAGCGCGGCGATTGGGCAAAAGTTAGATTTGAACCTGGAGTAAATCCGAGGTGCCGAGAAACGGCGTGAGAAGTTCGGCTCCGGTTTCCGTTACGTAGACCATTTCACAGTGGCGCATTCCAAATTCGCCTTCGAAATAGACTGCGGGTTCGATGTTGAAGACCATGCCCGGTTCCAGGATGTCATCGGAGGCTGGATGAATTCTGGGCGGAGCGAGATGATCAATTGCGGAAAAACCGACGCCATGGCCGAGGCCGTGCTTGAACGCCGAGGCGTAACCATCCTGATCCAGTGAGTTTCGGGCAGCGGCATCCACGAGGCAGGCAGGTGATCCGGGTTTGATCGCGGCGAGTGCTTTATCGCGGGCACGAAGCAGTGCCTCAGTCATTTTTGTGAATTTGGACGAGGTTTTCCCGATTTGAAAGGTGCGGGTGATATCGGTCCAGCGGCCATTCAAGTAGGAATTGCAGTGGACGAGCAAGGTGTCGCCACTGTGAATTGGGCGGTCGGTGGATTGCTGGAAAGCGGCGTAGGCGCGGGCGGAATTGGGGCCGGACATGCAAAAGATTTGGCCGCCTGAACGGTTGATGTTTGAACAACTTTTTGAGAGAGAAGCTGCAAGAATGCTGGCCAGATCGGATTCCCTGATACCGGGTTGAAGGTGTTGGGCAATGCTTTCAAATGCGGGTTTAGCGAGTTGAATGGCCTGCCTGATGGTGGGCAGATGATCGGGACCGGGAATTGCGGAATGCGCTGAAAGAGTTTTGTCGAAGGAGTGAAATTGGGCGGCAGGAAATAAATTCGCGAGTGAGGCTCGGAGCGTGGAGCGCGGGAAGTAGACGGAAATATAGGACATTGGCTCGCTAAGCGCCGAATCTTCAATGGCAATTGATTTGGGTTGAATGCCGAGTTGTTCAATGGCGGTTGTGAAATGGGGTTGGATGAGATCGTGGACGGGTTGAAGATTTTCGAGGGAGCCTGCTGCGTAAAAAATCATTTCACCATGCCAAAAGTGATTGACGAAGATTTTCTCATCGGCAGGAGCAATCATCCGAGCAGATTCTGTGGAGATCAGAAAGAGAGATTTGCCTGTGACTGGCCAGCACCCAGAGGTCATGACGATGTATTTGGGCGACGAAAGAACCAGCAGGTCGATGTGGTTCTTGCGCATCGCATGGCGCAAACGTTCCAGGTGGTAGGAAGCAACAGGGTGCTTCATGCTGTTTCCTGTCCGTCGCGGTGTTGGTAATAGTCCTGGAGAAGTGAATAGAGGATTGCGGCGGAGGGGGTGGCGATGAGCATGCCGAGAACACCGAATGCGCTGCCGAAAAGGAGAATGGCAACGAGCGTGAGGACGGGAGGCAGATCGACGGTGCGTTGTTGGACCAAGGGGACGAGGAGATGATTCTCGGCGAATTGAATGCCCAGGAAGAGCCCTGCTGTTGCAAGCGCTTTTGTCGGACTGATGCTAAGCGCGAGGAGGCAAGCGGGGACAGCGGAGAGCAGGGGACCGAGAAACGGAATAAATTCAAAAAGGCCGGCCAGAACACCAAGCGCAGCTGGCAATGGAACCCCGATCAGACTCACCCCTATGCCGACCAAAATCCCGACTGCGACCATATCAATGAGTTGGCCGAGCAGCCAATAGCGCAGGATACAGATGGTTTTGTTTAGCGTCTCCTCCGCTTTGGGGCGGTAATGGGGCGAGAAGAGCCTTAAAGCGCCTTTTTTGTAAAACTGCGGATTGGCGGAGAGAAAGAGCGAAACGAAAATCACGAAGACAAAACTTGCGGCCGCATCAAAGATGGAGGCGAAAGCGGAACTGACTTTTGAAAAAACTTTAGTGCCGGTGGAGGTGAGTGCGTTTGCACCGGGGAGATTGGTGGAGATTTGTTGGAACCATGGCCTGGATTGTAATGCGTGCACCTGTTCTTGAATAATTTGGGGTAGGCGCTTGCCGAGTTCGGTGAATTGATCGACAAAAGCCGGAGCGATGAACCAGCCGAGCAGTGTGAATGCGCCCAGTAAAAGAACGATGACGGTGAGCAGGGCCAGCTTTTGAGGAAAATGAAGGTGGCGGGTTAATAGGCCAGTGAGCGTCGTCAGGAGGAGCGCAATGAGAAATCCGCAGAAGAGCAGCACCAGGATTTTATGGGCAAACCAGATGAAGGCCAGGAACAACCCCACCCCAAACACGAACAGTGTTTTT
>JBQCGE010000398.1:0-4905 GCA_051955955.1 Verrucomicrobiota bacterium | reverse complement strand
GTGTCCGTTTTCTTTCTTTTCCTCTTTTTTCTCGCTCAGGAAATCTTTCCGATTTTTCAACACTGAATCGATAGTCCACTTGCTCACCAGGTACGTCCATGGCGAGAACTTCTGCTCATTTTTCAACTTCTGCTCGAGTTTTTCCGTTTTCCCCTTGAACTCTTTGTCGAGTTTATCTTTGTCTTCGGCCTTTTCGTCCTTGCCCGTCGTCCTTTCCTTCGGGAAATCAGCCGCAACGGATATTTTCATAAAGGTTTCTTCGTTCGTTGTTGCGCCTGAGTCGATTGTGTAATTTAAACCTTCGAAAGTCTGAATTTGAATCACAGTTGGCTTAACCATCCCTGTTGCTTCGGCGGATGCGCCTGGGTTTGCGACATCGTTAAAACTCGGATTCGAAAGCGCGTAATTCAGGCTGGAAGCTTTGCTGGCGTCGAAGTTTTCGCCCGCTTTCAGATCCGCCATCTTCCATTCGCCATTCTCCGTCTCGCGAGAAAGAGTCCAGGAATTAGTCTCCGCGCCTGGATAGCTGACACTGATGGATTTTGGTTTTTCGACCTTGAAGAAATCCTTGTTCAACCAATGAGCCGGATCTGTTTCAACGCTGGAAAATGTCTCATTGACCAGCCACACTTTGGGAGTCGTTCCGGGAACCATGATGTAGCGGCCAACCGGAAATTCACCGCCTCCACCAAACGGACCACCCGCTGATTCCTTCACATATTTTTTCCCGAGTAAAACCGACTTCAACGTTGCGTTTTTCCCATCCTTAAATTCAACCAGCGTGGCGGCGTTTGTTCCGCCGTTGCCAGGGTCAGACAAACCGAGCCGTCCCAGTTGTGAAGGTCCAACCTCAATCTCCTGGGTGGGCTTCAGTTCCCACATCTTTGTGAGAAAATCACTAATTTCCGAAAAGTTCGCCGGATATTCCCAGCGCTCTGCAACGGTCCAAAGGTTGTTCGTGCCGCGCACAAGATTTACTTCATTTGTAGTCCCTTTGATTCGGACATGCGCAATGTCATTCAGTGGAAAATCCTGGATCACTTTTTTGCCACCCGCGCCTGCAGTGGACGAATACGATTCTTTGTTTTTATTGTAGAAGAAAATTCCAAGCCCGCCGATCACAACGGCGAGCACAATGAGCGTGAAGAATTGTTTACGATTCATTTTGCCGCGGTTTTTCTGCGTTTGAGAAGTGCGAGAGAAACGCCAGCGATGGTCACCACAAGAGGCATTCCTGCGATGTTAATCCATTTCAGGCGATTCTCGAGTGAATCAATTTCGCGATGCAAATCCTTACGAACATCCTTCAATTCCTTGCGGACCTGCACCTGCTTTTCCTGGAACTTCGCCAACTCTGCCTGCTGTTCCGGCGAGAGAATAAACTTTTGTCCATTTTCTTTCGTTTTTTGCAGTTCATTCACCCGGTTTTGCGTTTCCTGCAAACTGGATTCAAGCTCCTTGATTTTGCTGCGGTAACGATCCTGGGCTGCCACTTCCATTTTACGCACGCGAGTAAATGGCCGGTTCATGGTTGCGCGGCTGCGGATTGCGATCAGGTTTTCATCACCGGCATTCTGTTCCACAATATTTTGCACCAGGTTTAAATTTCCGTTCATTGGGAAAACCAGTCGCTGGCCAAACAAATTTTGCACCTGAGCGGCAAAGCGGTAGTAAATCATATCCGAATCGCCTACCAGGATGACCGATGTTTCCTTCGATTCCTTCAGGGAAGGAACTGAGTTCGTTGTTTGATTTTTTTTGTCATCCTCTCCAGCAGCGCTCTCTTGAGGCTTTCCCTCTGGAAAAGCAGTTTTGAATTTACCCACAAGGCGCAGCGCCAGCGTGTATTCCTGACCCGAAGCCTTGAAATCCTTTTCAATCTGCGCGCCGGAGAACTGGGCCATGAACTTCTCAACCAATTGTGACTGGGGCGAAGTATGCAGCAGGACCGTTTGCTTCAGGCCGCCCGCGGGCGTTCCGGTAAACACACCGGCAAAAGGAAGCAGCAGGTTATCAATCTGGCTGGTCACGACCTCGTTTGTATTCACAGAATCCTCGGTCAACGAGAGCACTGCGGGCGCATCCTCAGGGGCACCCCCCTGATTGATTTTTGTGGAATGCAGCATGTCAGCGACCACCTTGCTGCTATCGAATTGTATACCCCACGCTTTGGTGAGTTTATCAATGCTGGAGCTGGCATTCATCGCGCCTTGCAACGGATTGTTCTGGGGTGCATTCTGGCTGTCCACAATCGAGAGC
Source organism: Verrucomicrobiota bacterium (assembly GCA_051955955.1). Classification (GTDB taxonomy): domain Bacteria; phylum Verrucomicrobiota; class Verrucomicrobiia; order Limisphaerales; family SXQI01; genus DASVNK01. The sequence continues at coordinate 2,646 of JBQCGE010000398.1, read as the reverse complement.
GGGTCAAGGAAGGCCATCAATTTGCCGCCGCGCATGATGAATTGGTCAATCGCGTAAAGCGCTTTGTCCGAAAGATTCTTGGGGTGGATCAATAGCAGGATTCGGACATCGTCATCAATCTTATCCACGCTGGTTTGGATTTCTTTCACCGTGAAATCCTGCTTGAGTTCATTGATAAAGATCCATGGCTCCTGACGTCCCCCACCCTGCATCATCATCATCGGGTTCATCTGGCCAAAAACCGGCAGACTGCTCATTACCCCAACAACCGGCTTTTCAGTGGTAGTGACGTTCGCAATTGCGCGGGTAATATCATATTCCAACAACCGTTCGCGTTGCGGTGTCAGGAAAGGAATAGCCACTTTTTCATCGAGCATTCGAACTGCGAGCCCGAGATAAATTTTATCTCCAAAGCTGACCTGCTGGCCTTCAATTCCATCCAGGTTTGCCGAATCTTCAGCATCCGAGTCCGGCTCGGGATTGTACTTCTTGATTTGAATTTTGTTGCCCCCAAATTTTTTATATTCTTCCAGGATATCTTCGACCCGCTGAGCATACGTTTTCAGTTCAACCGGCATTTCCTTGCTTTGTGTCGCATAGAATCGAATCGTCACCGGAGTATCCAACTTCTTCAGGATTGCCTTGGTGCCTGGGGAAAGTGTGTACGTTTTTTCCTCGGTCAAATCGACACGGCGACTGACCACATGGGAAATAATGTAAATTCCCACCAGAACGAAAAACATGGCGATGATCCCGCCGATTGAGAAAAGAAAATTTTCAACGCTCTTTTTCTGTGTAGCCATGAGATGCTCCTTTCCTTAACCGGCGCGATGCGAACGAATGATTACGCCAGTGGTAAATAAGCAGAAAACAATCACCGAGAGAAAAAAGACGAGGTCGCGTATATCAATCACGCCCCGTTGGAATCCTTCAAAGTGGGTCATCACACTAAAAGCCGCGACAGATTCAACCAGGCGAGGATTGTCGGTAATCTGGTCGAGTAACCGGGTGACCGGCGGCCAGCCAGCCAGGATGAGGAACAAAGAAATCACGACCGAAAGGATGAAACTGATCACCTGGTTTCGCGTAAGAGCAGAAGTCATGGAACTGATGGCAAGATAACTTCCGGCCAAAAGAAAGCTTCCGACATATGCAGCGAAGATCACTCCATTATCCGGGTTCCCCAAATAATTCACAGTGATGATGACGGGGAATGTGCAGACCAGGGCCAGCAGGAGAAATAACCATGACGCAACAAATTTCCCTACAATGGCCTGCCACGCTGTTATCGGCATGGTTAAAAGTAATTCCATCGTTCCCATCCGCCGCTCCTCCGACCAGAGTCGCATTCCTGCGGCAGGCACCAGAAATAGGTAAAGCCATGGATGCCACACGAAAAAGGAACTGAGATTCGCCTGGCCTCGTTCAAAAAAGCCACCCGCCATGAAGGTGAAGAAACCGGCAAGCAGCAGGAAAATGACGATGAAGACATACGCCACAGGGGAGGCGAAGTAGGCGGAAAGTTCCCGCTTCGAAATTGTTTTTATATGAGCCGCCGCGCCATTCATTTCGATTCCTCCTGTGCGACAACTGTTTCTGGCAATGTAATGTTTCGGAATACTTCGTCCAAACGACCCTCCTCAGTGTGTAATTCCTCCAATACCCATTTTTGTGCTGCTATCGCCTCTCCCACGGTGCGGGCCAACTCTGAATCGTTGCTCGTTTTGGGATAAACGCGGACAGTCACCACGCCGCGATCTTCGTTAATCACCATCACTTTTCGTCCAACACCAGATTGTGTCAGCCGATCCTTCAACTCATGCATCGATACACCTCTCACACGAATCAATACAGCGCCCGCGAAGTCGGATTTTTGCTTTAGTTGCGCAGGAGTTCCGTTCGCCACGATCTGGCCGCGATCAATAATTATCGCCCGGGAACAAACTGCTTCAACCTCCTCAAGAATGTGGGTGGAGAAAATAATTGCCTTCTTTTCACCCATCCTTCGGATCAAGGTCCGGACCTCATGCTTTTGGTTTGGATCGAGGCCATCCGTGGGTTCATCCAGGATCAGGATATCGGGATCGTGAATGATTGATTGAGCGAAGCAGGTCCGATGTCGATACCCTTTCGAAAGAGTATCCACGCTCTGGTGAATGACCCCTTCAAGGAAACACATTTCGACGGCGCGGTTTACCGCCTTTCGTTTTGCTTCGCCGCCCAACCCACGAAGCTCTGCGCAAAAACTGAGAAATCCATGGACCGTCATGTCCGAATAGGCAGGCGCATTCTCGGGAAGATACCCAATCAATCGCTTGGCTGGAATAGGGTTCTCAATCATGTCAAACCCACCAACGCTGACCTTTCCCGCGGTTGGCGGAATAAAGCCTGTAATCATCCGCATGGATGTAGATTTACCAGCTCCATTCGGCCCGAGAAACCCGAGCACCTCACCGCGTTCCACCGCAAATGAGAGATTATTTACGGCGGTTTTTGGTCCAAAACTTTTGGTTAGGTTTTCGACTCTTATCATGCCTGAACTCAATGCCGCAATGCAGAGGGTAGCTACATGAACCGAACGTGAAACGCGTGCGATACTTTGAGCGATCCCTCAACTAATCCGTTTACGTATTGTTCGATTTTGAA
>JBQCGE010000397.1:0-7013 GCA_051955955.1 Verrucomicrobiota bacterium | reverse complement strand
CCCGAGGTGCAGGAACGCGCTCGCCAAATCCTGAAGCAACAGCAAGCGGAAATGCAAAAAGCGCAACCTGCGCCTGCGACGGTATCTACTCCAGCCTCAACACTTTCCGGAAACACTCCCGAACAGGAAGCGCTCCATGAGCGCGCGCTCGAAATACTCCGACAGCAAACCGCGAGTTCTCAAGCCACCGTCCAGCCGGTTCAGCCTGCTCCAGCCCCGGCAGTTAGCCCAGCCCCGGCTGCCGCACCCGCTGCTCCGGTCGCGTCCACTCCCGCATTGACGGCTCCTTCAGTTACGCCTGCTCCCACTCAAGCGGTTACTGTTCAGACTACCGCTCCCACTCCGGCCACGGGTGGTGATGTCGATTTAATTCATGAGCAGGCATTGCGCGTCCTCCATCAGGATCTCGGTCAACCCACCGGGACCGCCCAGGCTCTCGATGCAAAAACACGTGAAATCATTAGGCGGCAAAATCAGGAGATCGCCCGTCAGCTCGGCACGACCCACAGCTCCATGCCAGCTCTGAACAGCACTCCCACCCAGGCAAGTTCAATGCCTCAGCACGAACTCGCTCCTGAGATGGAAGCTCGAGCCCGCGAAATCCTCCGCCAGCAGATGGCAACCTCAGGTGCCACAGCTGCTGCAACTATTCCTGCTCCCACCGCTGCCACCTCTGCCCCTGTTGCAACCTCTGCTGCCAATAACCACAACACCCAGGAGCAAGTTCAATACTCTCGAGAGCTGGAACAAAAAGCCCGTCAGACCATTCTTAACAATTCACAAAACGCTTCTGATGCAGCTCCCGCCCCCGCGCCAGCCGCTGCACCGGCTCCGAGCGTGACACCGACTCCCGCCCCCGCGCCGCAAGCGCCAAACGTCGCGACCACGACGACGGCCCCGGCTGCAGGTCAGGCAATCAATAACCAGTCTGATGCGGATATCGCTGCCATTCATGCGAAGGCGCTCGATACAATGCAGCATGTGCTCAATCCATCTCCTCTTGAACAGAGCAATCAAATCCTCTCCAGCCAGAAGAATAAGCGCGAAAAACTCAACGAACTTACCGACCTCTACAAAGCCGATAAGCTCACCCCTGCCCAATATCACGAATACCGCGCTCGAATTCTTGCTCAGCCCCAATAAACCGATACTGGCTCTCACTTGAAAATCGATAACAAGGATCGCTTCGTCGTCATAATGGCCGGAGGGCGAGGCGAGCGTTTTTGGCCGGTCAGCCGCGAAAAAACGCCCAAGCAACTCATTCGCCTGCTAGGAAAGGAATCCTTCCTTCAGCAGGCCGTCAGCCGCGTTCTCCCGGTCGTCCCTGCAAAGAATATTTTCGTAATCACGAACGATGTTCAAGCGGAGCAAGTGCGGAAACAGCTCCCCCGAATTCCAAAGGATAACATCGTCGGCGAACCGGTCGGGCGCGATACCTGCGCCGCTGTCACGCTCGGTGCCGCCCTGGTAGGTGCCCGCTCCACTACTGGAGTTATGGCGGTTCTCCCGGCGGACCACGTCATCCCTGAAGAAAAAAAATTCCAGCAAACGTTGAGCGACTGTTTCGATGTAGCCAGCCGCGGTCGGGCCATCGTTACCATCGGCATCAAACCGACCGAACCCGCCACCGGTTATGGTTACATCCATTTTGGCGATCCACTTCCTGCGCCCGCCGGGGCCAAAAAGTACAAAACGGTTTTCCACAGGGTTCAGCGCTTTGTCGAAAAACCCAGTTTCGAGAAAGCCCAGGAATATCTCCAGAGTGGTGATTACCGCTGGAATGCCGGGATGTTCATCTGGTCGTTTGTGACTATTACGGAAGGTCTTGAAAAGCATCAGCCAGAAATGGCCGAAGCCTGCCGCCGCTGGTTTAATGTCGCGGGCACCCCAAAACTGAAAAAAGTTCTCGCCCGCGAATATCCCGAGATCAAAAAAATCTCCATCGACTTTGCCCTGCTTGAACATGCCCAAAATGTCATTATGGCCGAAGGCAACTTCGAGTGGGACGACCTCGGCTCATGGACCGCTCTGGCCCGCCATATCAAAGCCGACTCGGAAGGAAATTGTGCCGCCGCGAACTTCATCCATGTTGATGCCGCGCGGAATATCATCTTTGACGCCCGCACCAAAAACAGCACGCCAATAGCGGTGGTTGGACTTCGCGACAGCATCCTCGTTCAGACGGATGATGCCACTCTCCTTGCCCACAAAAGCCAGGCTCAAAAAATCAAGGAACTGGTCAAAAAGCTCGGCGAATCCAAAAACTTCAAGCACCTCGTTTAATTTTATTTCGGCTCACCTGTGGAGACCACAGTCTATGCTGGGGCAGCCATCATGCTGCGCCACGTTCTTAAGGATTCCGCTGAGTCCATGACTAGGGTTGCTTCAAATCCATTCTACCCTATCAATATTACCGGGTATGCAAATGGACGTGTTACTTCAAACACCATCAGATTCAGCCGGTCATTTTGACCGTGTCAGGGCTTCGACCTCCGCTTCCGTGAACCATCGCCTCGATCAGGCCATGATGAAACGCATCTGGTCCTATGCCCATAAAAGCCGCGCAGAACTCGACGCTCGGATCGCCGAACTCGACCGCGAATGGGACCTGGAGCGTGTCCTGGAAACCAATGCCGCCGGCCTGGCGCTCTCAGGAGTCCTGCTCAGTGCTCTTTCCTCCCGCAACTGGCTCCTCCTCCCCGCGACCGTCCTCGGTTTTCTGCTTCAGCACAGCCTCACCCGACAAAGCGCCCCCGTGCAACTCCTTCGTCGTTTGGGAATCCGTACCCGCCGGGAAATCGAATCCGAAAAATACGCGATGCGAATGCTCCGCGGTGATTTCGACAAACTTCCGACTCTCTCTGAAGAAAACCACCGAGCAATCGAGGCCTTCCGCCTAAACCGCCCCTGATCTGGCCGGCGCTTCAAGACGCAGGACTGCTAGTCGTTCAAGCGGATAATCAATACGGCTGTTGAACCTCCGCGCGTAAACAAATATTCCCAACATTTTTCGTATCTACCCTCCAAAGCCCGCTTCGCCTCCTGCTTATTCCCTCGAAACTGCGTGATTCTCCTTTGATCGCAACCTTCCGTTCCCGTAAAAAACCATTGCTGCCCCTCCTATAAAACGTTAATAACCCGCATCACACCAATGGCTCACCATGCAAATTTTAATTCACAAGAACGGAAACCAACTCGGTCCTTTCACCATTGATCAACTCCGCCAGGGGCTCTCTGACGGATCATTCGCCGCCAATGACCTCGCCTGGCATGAAGGTCTCCCAAGCTGGGTTTCGCTCGCATCGATCATTCCCGGAATAGCTCCTGTTCCCGTAGCCGCAGGCTATCCTGACTACGCACCTGTTCAAGCCGCTGCTTACGCCGGTTTCTGGCGTCGCGTACTCGCGCTCATCATCGATTATTGCATCATCATGTTCGTCGTTTTTGTCATCGCTTTCATTATTGGCTTTGCCGCTGCTTTCTCCGGGGCAATAACCTCCTCTGAACAGGCCGAAACCTACGGCCAATGGTTCGGCATCATCTGCTTTTGGCTCTACTACGCCCTGATGGAAAGCTCCGAAATGCAAGCTACACTCGGAAAACGCGCCCTTGGAATAAAGGTTTATACAGAGGAAGGCGAACGGCTCACCTTCGGGCGAGCCACAGCAAGGCACTTCGGCAAAATTGTCTCCGGCCTCATCCTCGGCATCGGGTTCATCATGGCCGCCTTCACCGAAAAGAAACAAGCGCTCCATGATATCATGGCCAAAACTGTTTTAGTTAAAGTGTAGCCTCGCGTGTGAGAAAAAAGCTTTTTGCAGGCCTCGTATTGCTCCTCCTGCTGGTGATTGCAGCTGCATGGTGGCTCACCTCATCCTCCCCCGGCCGCTACAGCGATCCCGCGAAAGCACGCCAAAACACGCAATACACCAATCTCTTAAAAACTTATTTAGAAATTTCCGCCATCCCACCCGATCCAATTACAAACGCAATCATCTCCACCAACGGCAACGAAATCGTTGTAACAGTTGACGATCAACCGATTGGGACTAACAAAATCCAGGTTCCTGTTGCCATTCATCGGCCCGGAATCTCCAATCGAGTTTCAATTGCGAACGGCTCAGTTGTATTTGAAGTGCTCCAGACAGGATGGATCGTGCCAACTACAAAATTCCCATATTCGATTCAATTTTCAGGTAACTTTTATCTGCCAATCACACTTGAAAAGTTGGACCCGAAAAAAGTACTGCCTCAATATAAGAACCAGTTGAATTTCGAAGGCAACTTTCCAGCAGCTCAATTTTATTTTTCAAAGACAAACCTGAGCGACTTCAAAATCATTGGTTATACAGCATTTGATGCGCGCACCAAATTTACCTTAACGACATCATACTCCAGCGCCATCTCTGAAAATTCCTGGTGGTTTGGCGGCTCAGTTCCGATTTGGCATCAAACCCCGCTCGAAATCGCAACTACCATTGCCATTGGCCCTTGCAAATTTTATGAGGCAACACCCACCATCGGCACGGAAATTCGTCATGACTCGGGTGCAGTTAAATTTCTCGGCGCTGTCGATGAGTACGTCAATGGTTGGTCCACCACTTCATCTTCAGGCTCGGAAACCCTCCGACTCACCTTCGATCCCACCCAGAATTCCGGCCAAAATCCAGAATGCACTCTCATTTTTTATATTTTTCCCGAAGCCGTTTATCTCCCCTTTGATATTGAAGCCCTGGATGCTACAGGAAAATCGATCAACAGCCTGGGAAACAGCTTCGGCGGCAAAATGCTAACCACGAAATTTGCCAGTCATTCGAAAGACATCAAAAAACTTCGCCTCAAGATCTATCCTAATATCCATCGCATCATCTGGACCTTGCCCGAACTCCCCGGCTTGCCCGAGGAAAACCGCGGTATCGCCAATCTCTTCGATGTAAAAATCCCCTACATGCGTTTCCGCTACGAAGGAGAGTACCAGTCCGCGCTCCGAAATCTTGTTCAAATGGATATGAATTATCTCCCTCTCACCTACCCCAATGGGTATTTCCCAACCTATCGCACAAACTTCACTGCTAAAGACCTCTTTAAAGAAATCGAAAGCAAAATTCCTCCTACACCTCCATTCGCAAACCGCATTCTCATCGCTGATTCCCAGAAAAACAAAATCGAACTGCAACCTCCCCTCTGGCAACAGCTCCTCGACAATGCAAAAAAACTGGTCGGGGTTAAATAACAAACCTAAACCCGCATCTGATCCACCGCATTTGGTCTCTCCTTTAACCCGGTCTCCCCAATGCCGCTCCGCGATTAACTCTCGCGCCAGTGAATCGCGTGTTGTACCAGTTCCGTTGAGTTCTTCAAATTTAGCTTTTCTTTGATATGCGCCCGGTGAGTCTCAACTGTTTTAATGCTCAAATGGAGTTTCTCCGCAATTTGGCGAGTTGTGCATCCCTGGCCAATCAACGTAAACACTTCCAATTCCCGATCACTTAAATCTTCCAGCGGTGATCCTGTTCGACTTCCACCCCTCCCCAACAGTTGGAACATGGTTCGTTTGCTCATCGATTCACTCAGATAAACTTCCCCTGCTAAAACCTGCCGGATAGCCCCGAGCACTTTCTCCACCGCCTCCTGTTTCATTATATAACCCTGCGCGCCCGCTTTTAATGAGCGCATCGCATAAAGATTTTCATCATGCATCGAAAGCATCAGAATTTTTATTTGCGGCACATGAATCTTCAGGTTCTTCAACACCTCGATCCCATTCGCATCTTTTAAGGTCACATCCAGCATGATCAGGTCAGGCTGCAGTTTCTTCACCTGCTCCAGTGCTTCATGCCAATCGTCGGAGGATCCGATTACCTTCAAATCCTTCTGGTTATTGATTAACTCCTTCAATCCCTGCACCATGATCGGGTGGTCATCAATAAGGTAGATCTTCGTTTTCGCCTTATCCGCCGCGCCATTTCTGGCTTCATTCACATCTTCTTTCTCCAATGTCTTCATAGTCATGCGCAACTCTCACAATCAAGGATTGAAAATTTTCAATCAGGTTTCTCCTTGTTCAGGGCATGGCACGCCCATGCCAAAAATCGTATCGATTATCAGACTACCCCCACAATCGGAGTTAATGACAAAGCAGGAATCAGAAGAACCATGACCCGCAATCAGGCGAAAATTATCCTTTTTCCAGCGGGGTTTCGTTTGCAAGATTGAAGACTCTAGCAACCAAGGAGAAAATCAGACCCGGCCAATTCAAGGCTTTTGTCGCAATCCTCCGGCACCGGGTTGGGGTAATTAATCACAGGCCCGACTTCCGGCAAGGGAAGCGGAAAGGTTAATCGTGCATCGTCATCTATGTGAGCTAAGACTTCCATGATAAGATCGCTGTTGGAGTTCACGGTAACTTAGTCCTCACAAGTTGAACGTGAATCGGGAAAACCCTTGAATGTAGGCAAGGTTCCGGCGTGTGTTAACTTAAGGGTGAAATCGAGTGAATATTTTGCTGGGTGCAGATACCCACCTTACCCACGCCACATCCTTTCTCGTCCTGATTTACGCCAAAAAAGCCCACAAATCCGCTAACTTTCTCATCCGGGTCTTTGGCCTGATTCGTGCTCCCTATCCCCTCAAAGTATCCCGTAGGAAATTTATGCCACGCGGAAAAGAAACCAATAAAACTGCCATTGCACGCGATCTGCCTTTCGCTTTTCGAAGGTTGCAGGCGCGTGAATTGTACGAACCTACGCAGGATGCGGAGAGCGCCACCCGCCGTGTCTGCTTCCGAGTCCGCCTTTCGTCCCGTATTCGGGGATCAAATTAAGGTTAAGCCACCCATCCGAGCCGCCGATAGGAATCTGGCGGAACGAGTCTTTTTTTGATTTATTGATTTCAGCTTTGAGCTGAAAACACTTGGCCCAAACCATTTCGTTTCGTATGGTTCAGGCCTGTTGGGCAACCAACAAACCGAGGCACTCCGTGCGTTACCCAGCGTCTGACGGTTCGTTCGGCTG
>JBQCGE010000396.1:0-7740 GCA_051955955.1 Verrucomicrobiota bacterium | reverse complement strand
TTCCAGATTCCGACGAAGAAAACTGAACCGGTCGTATATCAGGCGAAAGAAACATCGCTGAACGATAGATTGCTGGCTGATTTCACCTCTGCAAAAGGGCTTAAGGCCAAGATTACCATTGCCAACGAAATCGTTAAAAGTATCGGTGAGTTGAATGATCGCTCGTTCATCTCACAAGTTGTCCCTGCTTTGAATGCTGATATCAGCAGCCATCAGCGAACTCAGCCACACCTCGCCCTTGAGGCTATTTTTCTTCGGGATGAACTTCAGGAAGCTGCGGGACTTCAGCCTGAGGCAAGTGAGTTGAACGCAGCCGCGATTTGGTCGCAGGTGAACAAACCATGGGCCATCCTGGAGCAGGTTGCTGCTTCCAAACATCGCAAGGCATTACAATCCTACAAGGAAGCCAATCCCGACAACTGGGCGGAGGTATTGCTGAGTGGGATAAACAACTCCTCAACAAAGCTCGCGGGCGAAATCGCATCTCTCCTGATTCATGAAGGCAAGTTGCAGGAATTGAAGGATCAGATCACACGATTGGTTCACCAGCACTCAGCCAGTAGCGAACTACTCCTTTGGCTTTCAAAGGAACGTTCTGACGCGTTTGCCGACATCCTCGGACCTGAAGTTTTCCGTGCCATGCTTTCCGCGATGGAACGGGACCAATTCAATAATGAATTGAAGCGCTCGAACAAGCTCGGCGACTTCATCATGAATGACCAGAGTTTACTGGTGGAACTAATCGGGTCGGCAGACCTCGAAGTCATCAAGGATTTGACTCGGGCTCTTCAGCTATCACCCTGTTTTGACGACATGGATAAACGCTCCCTGCTGGCGCGAATTGTCAAAACCTATCCAGCGGTTCAATCCCTGATTTCGGGTGAAGCGACACGCCAGGAATCCGCTCTGCTCGTTTCCTGGGAAAGTCTGGAGCGCCGCAAAAATGAATACGCCGAGTTGGTGCAGAAGAAGATTCCCGCGAATAGCCGGGAAATTGCCATCGCTCGGAGCTATGGCGACTTGCGCGAAAATCACGAATACAAAGCGGCGAAGGAAATGCAAAAAGTCCTCATGCGGCGGAAGTCTGAATTGGAAGCCCAATTGGTTCGCGCTCGCGGTATGGATTTCGCGAATGCCAAGACAGACCAGGTCAATCTCGGCACGCGTGTCCATGTGACTGAATTGCTCGATAACCACAAGGAGGCCGTCATTATCGTGGGTGCATGGGATGGCGATCCGGATCGTGGGTTGATCAGCTACTTGACCCCGGTGGGGCAGGCGCTGCTGAATCGCAAGGCTGGCGAGGAAGTGGAACTCGATCTTAACGGAACAAAGCACCGCTTCCGCATTGACTCAATCGAGGCATTCAATCCGCCACTGGCCAAACCTGAAGAGAAAAAGCCAGTAGCTGAGCTCGAAGAAAGCACCGGCCACATGACCGAACAAAGCTCGATGCCTGCCTAAAATCTCTCTGTTTCCGCGAATCGGACGGCTGGTTTACTTACCCGCCGTCCAACCGCCATCAATGATGAAGGCGGTGCCGGTAATAAAGGCGGATTCATCGCTGGCGAGGTATAATGCCGCGCTGGCGATTTCTTCCGGTGACGCCATGCGTCCGAGTGCCTGGGTTGAAGCCATTTCACGGTAGGCCTTTTCCGGGTCTGGAGATTCCTTCAATCTGGCGGTGACAAAGGGGGTTTCAACTCTGCCAGGGCAAATACAATTCACCCGTATTCCTGCCTGGGCATGATCCAGCGCCATCGATTTTGTCAGACCCACGACGGCGAATTTCGTGGTGCAGTACGCAAGCCGGTCGCGGATCCCAACCACGCCTCCAATCGATGCCAGGTTGATTATATTTCCGGTTTTTCGCTCGAGCATTTTGGGCAGGAAAGCTTTCGACATGTTAAAAACTCCACGCACATTCACCGAATAGAGCCGGTCCAGGTCAGCACCGGTCGTCTGCAGGATTGTCCCGACATGCCCAATCCCGGCGTTATTGACCAAAATATCGACAGGCCTGCCAAGCCGCTCAACCAGGTTTTCACAAGCTTTCTCATCCGCCACATCGAGAAGTTCGGCTTCAGCATTGCCGCCATCATCCTGAATGATTTTCGCAGTCGTGTTCGCGTCGGCCAACTTCACATCCGTAACAACAACCTGAGCACCCGCCCGTGCAAAGAGAACGGCAATTGCTCCCCCGATTCCGGATCCTGCACCGGTAACCAACGCGGTTTTTCCTTTCAATTCAAACATTCAGTCGAATCAAAACTAAAACCGCTTTCGGAGCGAGTCTTAAAACAGATAAGCACGGGAGCGTAAGTTCAGAGGAAACAAACTCATTGATTATATTGCAGAAGTAATTGGATGCTTCAGCAGTGCTGCGCAAGTGAAGACGGTGGAAAGCGCGGCGAAGCAAGTGATAATTGGGAAGGGACTGTGACGTTTATTGTTGAAGGAATGCTCGGGCTGATGATCGTCATTTCGATTGTCGCTCTCGTTGCGCGCCGATTGCATGTCCCGTATCCAATTCTTTTGGTTATCGGAGGATTGGCGCTCGCGTTTGTTCCCGGGTTGCCGCGTCCGAAACTGGATCCGGAAATGGTCTTTTTCATTTTCCTTCCACCGCTCCTCTTTCCGGCGGCGCTTTTCACATCGTGGCGAGATTTTCGACAGAATATTCGGCCTATTATCATGCTCGCAGTTGGGCTGGTTCTTTTTACAATGGTCATTGCCGGATGGCTCGCGCACCTCCTTATTCCAGGGCTTCCACTCTCAGCCGCTTTGTTGCTCGGTGCTATTATTTCTCCGCCTGATGCGATTGCAGCCACAAGCATCGCCCATCGGCTGAAACTGCCTAAGCGGCTGGTCACTATAATTGAAGGGGAGAGCCTGCTGAACGATTCGACCGCACTGATCACCTACAAATTCGCCGTGGCTGCAGTGGTGACTGGCTCATTTTCATGGACGCATGCGGTGGGGGATTTCTTTGTTGCGGGCGTGGGTGGAATTGCAGTGGGTATCATCATCGCGCTGGCAATGGAATGGATTGAAAATCGACTCGAAGATCCTCCCGTCGAAACAACTTTGATTTTGCTCATTCCATTCGCCGCGTATGTCCTGGCAGAAAGCTTCAACCTGTCTGGAGTGCTCTCCGTCGTTTCAAGCGGTTTTTATCTCGGCTGGCGATCTCCGGAAATTGTCGATGCGCGATTGCGCCTTCAAGCAGGGCCCGTTTGGGAGATGCTTGAATTTTTCCTGAACGGAATTGTGTTCCTTTTAATCGGATTGCAACTGCCCCCGATCCTGGAATCGTTGAAAGGCTACACAACCGCGCAACTCCTCACATACGCAGTCCTGATCAATGTGGCCGTGATCGCGATCCGAATCATCTGGGTGTTCCCCGCAGCCTATGTGGCGCGGTTTGCCGGTCATCTTTCGGGATCGACAAGCTCGAATCAGCCAAACTGGAAAAAAGTGGCAATTCTCGCCTGGACGGGAATGCGTGGCGTGGTTTCGCTCGCCGCAGCGTTGGCGCTGCCATTGACCATTGAAGGCGGCGACCCATTTCCAGCAAGAAACCTCATTCTCTTTCTCACATTTTCAGTGATTTTCGGCACGCTCGTCATTCAGGGGCTTAGCCTTCCAGTCCTGATTCGCTGGCTCGGAGTGAAGGACGATGGCAGTACTACTCGCGAAGAACGTGCGGCGCGAATTCAAGCCAACGAAGCGGCCTTGAAGCGCTTGAAAACCCTTTCCACACGCAAAGACCTGGATCCTGAAGCTGTGGATCGCCTCCGCACCGAGTACGAAGATCGCTTGCGTCAACTCAGGAACTCCGAGGCAAATGGCTCCGAATCACTGGTTTTTTCGGAAGTCTATAAGCGACTTTCATTTGAGACTCTTCAGGCGGAACGCAATGTGATTTTGCATCTCAGGAATTCCCGTGTAATTGGGGACGACGTCCTGCGTGAAATTCAAAGGGATATAGATCTTGCTGAAGCGCGGTTGCGATTCCCTGAAAGCGGGCTCGGCGAAGATGCCGGGCTTTAGCTCGCGTCCGAATTCGATGCGGCCAATTGATTTTCTAACGTGCCGAAGGACGATTCAAGGCGAATCATTTCACCAGGTGCAAGGTCGACTGGGGTTTTTGGGTTTAAGCAAAGCCCAACAAGGTCTCCAGGTTCCAGGGTAATGCTTTGACTCAGGCTGGAAATAACTTGGGCGAGCTGCTTTCCCCAATTCGAGAGAGAGATTTTCTGGGTTACTCCTTTGACCTGGCACGTTAAATTCAGGAGATTCAAATCGACTTCATCCATAGTACATAATGTGGGTCCAGCAGGACAAAAGTTGTCATGATTTGCCGCAATCAATTCGTTTTCTGTTCCTGCCTCCTTCAGACGCAAATCGTTTAACAAGGTACATCCAAAAACATTTTCCATTGCTTCATCCAAACCTGCACTTTTCGTTTTCCGGCCTATGACACCTGCCACGTAAGTTCGGGACAAAAGAGTTGCCGATGTGCGAATTTCCGTGCCCGAACCTACCAGGGTGGACGGGAGCTTAACCTGAAAGTGAAAAGCATCTCGACTGCCCGAACCTGTCACTTCCGCGAGTAGAATTTTTCCGGGTCTGAGAAGCGGTTGAAGGAGGCGAACTGAATCCAGATCGTAAAAAACCTGTTCTCCGGCGGGAATCGCCCTGCGCTTTTTTAAACTGGCTTGGATCGTGAGCGCCGCTTCGCGTGCAGGTTTTCCAGCGCGAACGAAAGCAAGCATGTCTGGTGGAATTACAGGCGCGGCACCAGCACTGGGTTGGTCGTTGCCGCTCAGCAAAAAGTGGAGCAGGGGAAGGTCCGCAATTTGGCCCCCGTGCTCAAGACCGAGGCGCACCCGCTTTCCTGCTTCAAAGCTGTAAAACTTCACGGACCAGTTCGTAAGGCCAGAGCAGGGGAGGGTCAACGCGAATCATTCAGGTCAATGACGCGGATCATCAACCCATTGACCTCAATATTTTACCGTGCAAACTCTATCCATGAAATCTGCGTATGAACTTGCAATGGAGCGGTTGAACAAAACTGCGCCAGCCACGAAGCTGACCCCTGAGCAAAAAGCTGAACTGTCCGAATTGGATTCGCTTTACGCCTCTAAAATTGCACAACGCGAAATCTTCCTGAAAGGTGAAATCGCCAAAGCTGAGATGTCCGGGGATTACGAAGCTTTGGAACAGTTGCAAAAGCAACTCGGCAGCGAACGCAAAACTCTCCAGGCAGAATTGGAGGAGAAGAAAGAGAAAGTTCGAGCTGGTAAATCGAACGTTTAACCATCGCCCCACCCGCCATGGCTACTTCAAAAGAAATCAAGCTGGAGCAGAAAGTTGCCTCGCAACAAAAGGAAATTATTCTCGAGCTTCAGGCACTCGTGAAGGACATCGAGCGTTGCGAGCTATCGACCCAGACCCTCAAAGCGGAATTGGAATCAGTCAACCTGCGCCACGCCAACCGGCAAACCACACAGGATGATATTCATTATCTCGAAGACTTACTGAAGTGTGCCCGCAAAAAATTGGTTTGGGAAAAACAGATGGCCAGCTTGCAAAAGCGCACCCCTGACTTAATGAGCCGCGTGGAGGCCGTAGTCAATCATCCACAAAGCAACCCGGATGAATCGACACGGAATACGCTCTTGGAATCGCTGAAGAACGTGCAAACCTCGATGCACCGCCTGCAGTCGGTAAAGATTGGGTAAGCATCTACTTACCTTCTGGAGTGAATTGGGTCACAGGGCGAAATCCTGCCGTTCGTAAACCTTGTTGCAGGTTTATATTTTGACCCATTTTCTTCCAAACTGAACCGGTTCGGTGATTTTCGATCATGATCAGGATTGTTCCCTGGTCGATCCCGATTACATTTCTGGCAAACCATTTCGCTTGGAGGTTAAACGCATCCTTAAATCCATACGGTCCCCACAACTGTGTTCGAAATTGGTGATACAATTCCTTAAGACACGCGAGCGACTCTTCAGGCGTAAATGGAATCGAGCCCCCCGCGGCGGTCGGCGCAATGGTTCCGTCATCATTTTCCGGCGGCGGAGCGCCACGTGCAATGTAGCCGAAATACCCATTGGAACCGGGTCCATCACAGGCCGTGAAACCCCAGCGATTCGCGCCATATCCGGAATGTTTTTTGGGATTGGCAATTGCATAAGCTCTCTGCGCAAGTGTGGCTCGTCGGCTGTTCTCGAAATAAGTGATTCCCCGCGCTGCGGTGTAGGCGTCCGCAATGTTTCTAAGATCGATCCAACAGGCGCTGTACTGGTGACCAAAAAGCGGCGGAAAATGGATGAATTCAAACCCGTAACTTTGTTTCCATTCGTATGTTTTTGTCCAGGACTCCCAATGCTTGCGCTCCAACGCGCCTGAACCAAGTGCCAAAACATAAAGGATTGAAGCTTCATTGTAACCCTGCCATCGAGCGGAAATGAATCCCTGCCCAGGGTGCCAACCCATGCTCAATGTGTCGCCACCATCCAGCATCCATTTCCAATCCACTCTGTTAAAAATGGAATGGCTCAATTCCTGGATACGCCTTTCGTTGGGCTCATTGCCGTTGAAGTATTCCGCACTGTAAAGAACCCCCGCCAGAAGCAACGCAGTATCGATTGAACTGAGTTCTGAATTTCCAAATCGAAGTCCCGTTTCGGCATCG
Organism: Verrucomicrobiota bacterium; assembly: GCA_051955955.1. Classification (GTDB taxonomy): domain Bacteria; phylum Verrucomicrobiota; class Verrucomicrobiia; order Limisphaerales; family SXQI01; genus DASVNK01. Next base: position 1,034 of record JBQCGE010000396.1, on the reverse strand, counting down.
ACGAAGTGGTAATACCACCCTTTATAGCCGGAGGTTTCCCGCGCCTCTGGTCCTTGAGGTGTGGAACTTAAATTGGAGAGAATTCGCAACGTTCTTTCTCTCCCCTGATCCCGAGTGATCCAGCCATGGTCTATGCCAATCCCGATAGCGGTGAGCCCGAACCCCGCTGCCGCAATGCTGCAGGGAGACCACGATTCACTACGATCCCGCACCAGCCCTGTTCGCGGGTCAGTTTCAAACCAGAAATAATCAAAAGCAGTTGCCTGGATGAACTCCAAAAATTGGTCGTCATTCTCGAAAGCCTTTGGAGTGATAAACGAGCTTTCTTCCGAAGTTGGGTTGCCTGCACCAACTGCTTCAATCCGGTAAGAATACTTCTGCCCGTTCTCAACATCCAGATCAGCAAAGTGCGTTGTAAATATTGGACGTCTCGTTATGCGCTCAGGCTCACTCGAACGCCCATCAGTTCTATAAATTTGGTAAGCTTGCCCTTCCTCCGCATTTTCTGCTGACCAGTGCAACTGAATGGCCTGATCTCCGCTCCGCAATAGCGTCCATCGTGGCACAAATCGTTTTTCCGCACCGCTCGGTTTCGCTTCCTCCTTGAACTCAATCTGGTCGATCCAAAGTTGATGTTGAATGCCATCGGTCTCCCTCTGGGTTAAATTGAAACAAAGAAAATTTGTCGGGTTAAATCTTTGTTCCTCCGCGAAATTGAGTGGGATCAAAATGCTTTGCCATGTTGCAATATCGGCATCCAGTCCGCTTTGCAAATGTTTGTCGAGGGGCAAAGCTTGGCTTTCATTGCCGGCAGAATCCTGAAATTTGATCTGAGGAAGGTTCTTCGCCGAAATTCCCTGTGGACCGTTGATTCGCAGTTCGAGAAATTTGTGCCCTGAAATATTTTTTACCGCGAATCCGCGGTTGTAGATCCGCATTTTCCAATCCCCACCGGCTTTCGAATTCCATTCCAAAAGAGCCGCGCATTCCCCGCGAAAGGCGTTCGTCGTGATTGGCAGTTTATCCGCACTCGT
>JBQCGE010000395.1:0-2931 GCA_051955955.1 Verrucomicrobiota bacterium | reverse complement strand
GAAGTAAGTCTGAATCTCTGGCCCTTTTTCGTGAAGCAACAGCAGATCATCGGCAGCTATGGCCGCAATCGCGCCGATGTGGAACACACCTTGCAATGGGCCGCCGAAGGAAAAATCAAAGCGGTCATCGACCAGGTATTCCCGCTCGAAAAACTCCCCGAGGCTTTCGCCGCCCTCCGCTCTCGCAAAGTAATGGGCAAGATCGTTATTTCGCCTTAACGGTGCCGCTTTTCGCCTCTTTGGAATTTCCGCGCGAGCGTCCCCGGCTGCATTTCGCCGCGCTTTGGTGACACGCATCCGCCACCCGCGCCAGATTTTCAAGAAAGAGTTCACGCTGCTCCTCCGGCAGGTTCGCTAGGATCTCCGATTGCAGGTCAAGCGCCACTTCCCGAATCTGTTTATAGACCTTCTTTCCATGCGGCAGCACCACAATCCGGTGCGCCCGGCGGTCACTTTCATGCTTCTGCCGTTTCACCAGCCCGCTCGCTTCCATTCGTTCCAGCAGTGATGCAATTGTGTTCGGATCACTGCTGATGATTTCCGCAATCTTACGTTGCGTCAGCCCTCGTTCATCCGCCTCCATTAAGGTGCGCAAAACGGTGAATTGGTCCGGCGTCACTCCCGTAAATAAAATTCGCCGGCGAAAGGACTGGTTTAGGCTGAACCAGGAACGCCGCAGCAGCACTGGCAATCGCCGCCGCGCCGGATCGTCCAGCGGCGAATGTTCTGAATGGTTGGATGGTAACATGTCCAGATTGGGCAAATGATACGTATAGGTATTATTTAGTTGCAATCATTTCTCGTCTTGTAAATAATGCACGCACTGGGAGAGTCTGGAGACGTTCCGGGCCATTTTCCTGACTGCGGTATTAATTTTATGAAGCTTTCAATTCCAGCCGTCGGAGCATTCGTCACTTCACTTTTTCTTTCTTTTCCATCTCACGCCGCCGCCCCCGTTCAGGGATGGCTCAATTGGCGCGGGCCCGGCCAGCATGGCGATTCCAAAGAAACCGGCCTTCCGGATAAAATTGATGCCAGTAATCCCCTCTGGAGCGTCGATTTCCCTGGCGCTTCTACCGCGGTCGTCTCGGGTGGCCATGTCTATATCATGGGCTATGTAGGCGACGGTCCCGATTTGAAGGAGGGGATTGGCTGCTTTGATGCCGACACCGGCAAACAGATCTGGTTCCACGGTTACAACGATTATCTCAGCGACATCATCTATCATCGTTATGCCACTTCCAGCCCCGGTATCGATCCTGAAACCGGCAATGTGTACATGCAGGGCACCCAGGGCATCATCGCCGGTTTCACTCCCGATGGTAAGGAGCTTTGGAAAATTCCGATGATGGAAAAATTCGGGCGCATGACTTTCCCCAACGGCCGCACCGCCTCCATCATTGTCGATAAGGATATTGTTATCACCCGCGGCATTACTTCGAATTGGGGGGCAAATGGCCCTGCAGGGGACCGTTTTTACGGTTTCGATAAGAATACCGGCGATTTAGTCTGGACCTCCAGCACCGGGGCTCGGCCCACGGATAACTCTTATTCGCTCCCGTATCTCACCTTCCTGGATGGCCGCCGCGTTTTCATTGCCAGCACTGGCGATGGCGCGATCTATTGCGCCAATGCCCGCACCGGCGAACCAATCTGGCGCGTGCCCATTGCCAAAGCAGGCATCAACGCCTCCATCCTGGTGCATAACAATGATAAGGTGATCGCCATCTACGGCACCCCTTACGAACCAGGTCAATTGGTCGCGATGAAAATCCCCCATGTTCATCCCACCAATTCCGCAGCCGGTCCCGTCACTCTTGAACGCAGCCAGGTCGAACTCTGGAGCGACGATATTTTCACCTCCACCAGTTCCCCAATCCTCGTAGGCAATACGATTTACGTCGTCACCGAAAAGGGCAGCCTCACTTCCGTCGATGCCAATACCGGCAAAATTAAGTGGGCCCTCCCGCTCGGGATTGAGCAGCGCAATTCCTCCCCGGTTTACGCCGATGGCAAACTTTACGTCCCAATGCTGGACGACCCGAAAAATAAAACCGAAAATCCAGGGGAAACCGGCACCAAAGGCGCCTTTTACGTCATTAAACCGGGCGAGGACAAAGGCGAAATCCTCAGCCACACCACCGTGGATGGCCGCTGCTTCGGCACCCCCACTCCTTACAACGGCAAGGTCTATCTCCAAACCACTAAAAAGTTCTACGCATTCGGCAAAAAAGGGAACAACCCCGGCGTTCCAAAAACCACTCCTGAGGAATGGCCCAAACCCGGCAAGGCAACCCAACTCCAAATCATTCCATCTGAAGTTCTCCTCCTTCCCGGTCACTCAGAAGATGTTCGAGTCCACTCACTCGATGCCAACGGCTTCGTCGTGAAGGAAAATCTCGATCCTTCCTCCATCAAGTTCTCGCATTACATCCCTGCCACCGCTCGCGTCAAAGCCTCGATGAAGGCAATTTTCCAGAATGGCAAAATCGTCGCCGACAAGGAAAATGTCGGCTCCGCCGGCGCCTTCGAAGCAACGATGGGCGATCTCAAGGGTTACATGCGCGGTCGCGTCATGCCCGGCTTCCCCCTCATCGAGAATTTCGAAGAGATGAAGCTCACCGAGACGACCACCAACAGCGTCGAAGCTCCAACCCCATTCGCTTACCCGCCGCTTCCCTGGATTGGTGCTCGCTTCAAGTTCGATGTGCGTGAAAAAGACGGGAACAAACTCCTTTCCAAAACCATCGAAAACCGCTTCTTCCAGCGCGCCACGGTTTTCATCGGCTCGCCCGAAATGAGTAATTACACAATCGAAGCCGACGTCATGAGCGAAGGCAACCGCCGCAAAATGTCCGAGGTCGGCCTGATCAATCAGCGCTATCTCATCACCCTCAAGGGTAACGAGCAGAAGCTGGAAATCAGCTCCAA
>JBQCGE010000394.1:0-3105 GCA_051955955.1 Verrucomicrobiota bacterium | reverse complement strand
CTGATGGTTCCCTCGCCACGATCCACGGAAACATCGGTGGTAAAATCGGCGTTTTCCAATTTGCGCAGGCTCCATTGAGCAATTTGGGACCAAAACTGGCGATACTTGGGCCAGTTCAACCATTGCTGAGCCCATTTGGCTTTGGCGTCGCTGGTAAAGGCAACCGCGCGCCCGAGTCCGTATTGCCAATGGGCCAGGACGGGATCGCCTTTTTCCGAAACGATTGGCGTTTCCGCGCGAGGCTTGGTGCTGGTTGCGACGTAGCCGAGCAGCGGGGGCATTTCAGCGGCACCAATGCCGCGGATCAATTCGCTGCCAGAAGCGACCTGGGGCTTGAATGGTTCCTCGAAAATTGCTGACTTCAAAATCACTGCAGCTTCTTTAATGAAAATCTGCGGGAGTTGGTTGGGGGAGCGGACATCGTAAAAACGGCCACGACCGATATCCGCCATCCAGGTCATGGTGTCGGGCGCGACGTGGCCGCCAATCATGACTGTGCTGACGGTAATCTTGTCATTCACGATGCCCTGAACCTGTTCACGAGTGGGTGCGGTGGGATCGCCATCACTGAACACAACCATGTGCTTGATGCTGCTGGTCGATTTCTTTAGCGCATCGTGAGCCATGGTCATAACGTGCTGGAAGCTGACCATATCGCCTGGGTTCATACCGGCGATTTTGCGGCCGAGTTCCTTGCCATCACCCACCTTCGTGAGATTAAAAAGCCAGTTGTCCGTGCCATCCCAGAGGACTATGCCCATCTCATCCTGAGGCCCGAGAGATTTAAGGGCAGCAAAGGCGATATCGCGAGCCCATTGATTGCCATTTGGAAATTCGGTGGCGTGAACAACGAGGACGAGAGCACCGCTGGGCAGCACCTTTTTGCTGCTGAGTTCCATATCCACCGGCAGGACTTCCTCCAGCGGGGTATTGCGATAGCCCCCGGCAGCAAATGATTGATCACCTCCGATACAGACGAGGCCAACGCCGAAATCGCGCACGGCGCTTTCGAGCAGGCGCATGAGGTCGGTGCCTAAATCGCCTGCTGCAACATTGCTGAGGAAAATCGCATCGTAGGTTTGCATTTCGGCCAGAGTGGAAGGGAAGCCTGTGACGTCAACGAGTTTAACGTCCAAGCGGGATTGTTTCAGGGCCTCGGCTAATTGCTGGTCGGCAGCGGGATCGGAAGAGACGATGAGAATGGTGGGATTGCCGCGAACGTACGTGAAATTAACGGCGCGATTGTTCTGGGGCAACTGGTCCTGCTGGCCTTCGATTTGAATGTCGTAACTGTAGAAGCCGGGTTGATCGAGAGTTTGTGGAAATGAAAAGAGATTCTTCCCGGCGGAAAGGTCCACCTTGGCGCTGTCGAGATATTGATTGTTTCGGTAAAGGCGGACGGTGGCACTCTGAGCCTGGTCAGCCTGGGCGAAAATCTTGACGTCGAACGTCTGACCTTTTTTAAGATTATTGGGAAGGCTGAGCTTTTGAATGGAAACATCATGGCCGCGCACTGCGCCGATCGGCACGACATCGATGCTGACACCGAGGGGACGAGCGGCGGTCACCGCGCTGATTGCATCGCCGATGTTTTCGTTGCCGTCGGAGATCAGGACCATCCGCTTTTGACCGGTCTCGGGAAAAGCGGCTGTGCCGAGGCGGATCGCACCGGCAATGTCGGTCCGTTCGGTGCCGACAATGGCCTGGATTTTTGGGATATCGACAGCCGCACTGACGGTTGATTCAAGGCTTGCATCGGTGCCAAACACCAGAACGCCAGCTCGGTCTGTTTCCTTTTTGAACTTAACAGATTTATTGACGTAATCGCGGGATTGTTCCTGCTGGGAGGAGGGAATGCTATCGGACCGATCCAGGAGGTAGAAGACGTTCATTCCCTGCAATGGCCGAAGCCATTGCGCGCCAGCGATGGCAAGGACCAGAAGCGTGAGGACAAGCGCGCGGATGATTCCCGAAGCCCAGCGACGCCAACGGCTGATTTGGACATCGCTCTTCCATGCGAGCCAGATAATCCAGGCAAGCCCGAGCGGGAGAAGGAGCAGCCAATATGGATGTGTAAATTGGACGTTCATTTTACACTGGCGACTTCCTGGCCTGAGTTGGGGTGGTGAAGGGTCGAGGTTCCAGACGGCTTGAGGGGAACGCGCCTGATGTATTTAAGCACGCGGTGATTGCCTGAATCCGCAATGTAAAGGTTGCCAGCAGAATCGAAATCGATGGACCATGGGTTGTTCATCTGAGATGGGTCCGCGCCGGGGCCACCCAGGATTTCGAGCGGCTGATTTTGCTCGTTAAAGACTTGCACGCGGTGATTGCCGAACTCGCAAACATATCGCAGGCCAGTAGAGTCAATGCGCACATCGTAAGGGTAACTAAATTCACCGAGGCCACTCCCTGCCCTGCCGAATTCGCGCAGGAATTTTCCTTCGGCTGAAAAAACCTGGATGCGATGGTTGCAGGAATCGGCGACGAAAAGAGTGTCATCGGGCGCCATGCCCATGCCTTCGGCACGATCAATCTGGCCAGGGCCACCGCCCAGGGTTCCGAATGTGAAGAGAACCTTTTTACCGAACTGGGTGAAGCATTGTATTCGTTCGGTCATGCCGTATTCGGTGATGTAAATATCACCCCGAGAATTGATGGCCGCGGAGCGAGGGAAATAAAGCTGGCCGACATTGGTGCCATGAGTTCCCCATTGCGCGACCAGATGGCCTGACTCGTCGAAATGATTAACGCGTGAGTAATGTGGTTCCACGAGAATGATGTTGCCGTCGATATCGCGGACCATGCCCTTGGGCTTGCCTTTCACCACTTCCGGCATTTGCCAGAGGAGAAGAAATTTACCGTCGGGAGAAAATTTTTGCACGCGCCCGGTCATATCAATGACGTACAAGTTGTCATTGCGATCGAGAGCAACCGAGCGGGGTTTGTTGAATTGGCCAACGCCTGTCCCGCGCGAGCCAATGATTTGGACGGAACTGAAAATCGTGCTTTTAATCCGAGTGCCGGAATCCGAACTGGGAGAGCAACCGGAGGACCCAAGTGCGACGAGCGCGACAGGGACGAGGGCACGGACAGTGGTGAATT
>JBQCGE010000393.1:0-4074 GCA_051955955.1 Verrucomicrobiota bacterium | reverse complement strand
GAGGGGGGAATTTGGATCGCTGTCGAGAACGGCGGTCTGATGCATCTCACGCGCGGCCGTCTGGATCCGCAGCCTCGTCTCGAGGGCCTTTCTTCGCTGAGCATCCTCACTGTCCATGTGGACCGTCGGGGCGTTCTCTGGGCCGGTTCCGCGGCGGGCCTGAATCGCTGGGAAGGGAACCGTTTCGTTCCTTATTTAAAAGTGGACGGATTGCCGGATGAATCCATCACCGCGATTGCGGAGGAACCCGGGGGTGCTTTGCTCGCCGGAACCGCGGCCGGAATCGCCCGCTACTCAGGCGGAGTGTTCCAGCCATTCCTGGCAACGAATGCCCCCACCGGAAAAATCTCGGCGATGGTGGTCGATCCAGCTGGCAAAATCTGGATTGGTGGGGATGCGGGGCTTCAGGTGACCGGGAATGAACTCGCGCCTGGCCGCACTGTGCGCGTCACCCGGGAACCGGTTGTTTCGCTGCTCTGCCGGGCTAATGGGGAAATTTGGTTTGGTACGGCAAGCGGAAGTTTGAAATTTATTCGCCCGGGATTTACAAATGCCGTCGAGGCCGGACACTTCGCCTCGCCGCTAAATTCTTTGCTGGAGGATCATGAAGGTAGCATCTGGGCGGGAGGCCGTCAGGGCTTGTCCCGCCTAAAGAAGCGACAAATGCGTTTTGTCTCCCCGGGCGGTGAGGCCGCCCCCGCCGCAATCAGGCCCGGGCGCGAAATCATTTCCCACTATTCAAATGGCGAAGGCGCGGCCGCGGAAGTTTTCAGGGAGGGCAGCGCGAATTTCAGCATTCAAGGAAATGACGGGAGCGCCCGCCGCCTGCCTGCGATCGGACTTGTAAAGACTGCCGATGGTTTCGGCGGGACGCTTTGGGCAGGAACTTCGGGGGAAGGGCTTTGGCAGTGGGATGGCGGCAGGGTCCATGTTTGGGGACAGGAAGAGGGCCTCTCGGACATCTTCGTCGAAGCACTGCACGTTACCGGCCCTGATTCCGCCTGGGTGGGCACGCGCAACGGTGGCTTGAACCACGTCACCAGAGCGGGGATCAAACGTTTCCTGACTCCGTGGGGATTCACCGGGAATTACGCCAGCGTGATTGCCTCTGATGCCCGCGGCACCATTTGGATTGGCACGACGGGGGACGGGCTGTTTTCACTGCGCGATGGCAAATTCACAGCGCACACCACACGCTCCGGATTGCGTGACAATCAAATCACCGCCCTGGTGGCAGAGGCGAACGGAACCGTTTGGGCTGGAACTGCCCGAGGATTGAACTTCTGGGATGGAGAGAAATGGCATGCCTTCACAGAAAAAAACGGCATGCCGGAGTCGGCCATCGATCAATTACAGGAGGATCCCGCGGGGAACCTTTGGCTCGGCTGCGGCCAGGTAATTTACCGTTGCGCAAAACCCAGGCTGGCGGCAATCGCCGCCGGAGAAAGCGTGATGGCTTACCCCATACCTTACGGGAGAAGCGACGGCCTCGCGGGGGCAACTGTTCTTCCGGGGGCGCACTTGAGCCGAAACTCAAGGAAAGACGCGGTGATATTTTCCACCTCGCGCGGGCTGCTGATGATTGAACCCGCAAAGCTTCAACCAAATACAATCCCTCCCCCTGTGTTGATCCAGGAGGTTCTGATCGGCGCCGAGGCGGTCCCGGCGATGCCCGTGGTTGAGGCGCCACCCGGCCGCGAAAGCATCCAGTTCCGCTATGCCGCCTTGAGTTTTGCCGCGCCGGAAAAGGTACGGTTCCGGTGCAAGTTGGCCGGATTCGACGATGACTGGATTGACGCCGGCGGAAGCCGAACAATGCGTTATGCGAAGGTGCCTCCCGGCACTTATGATTTTCAGGTGACAGCCTGCAACAATGACGGGATTTGGAACGAGGAGGGCGCGGTGATCGCACTTATTGTGGCCCCGTTTTGGTGGGAAACAATTTGGTTCAGGGTGGGCGCAGCCCTGGTTGCCTGCTCGGTGTTTTCCGGCATAATTCTGGTCCAGCGGCAAAAGCGGCTGGAGATCGAGCGCCTTCGGGTGCGGATTGCGGGCGACTTGCATGACGAGATCGGCTCGAGCCTCTGGAGTATCACGCTCCTCAGCAAAATGCTCCAGCAGGGCGGGACATTGGGCGAGGAGGAAAAGCGTGACGCGGGCGAAATCCACCGCATCGCCAGCCAAACCTCGAACGCATTGCGCGACATCGTCTGGCTGATTAATCCAGGGCTGGACACTCTTCAGGACATGGTCCTACGGATGCGCGATTTTCTCTCGGCGACGGTCCGCGGAATGGAGGTCCATGTAACCGCGGACCAGGCGGATCTTTCAAAGAAGCTTTCATTGGAGACGCGGCAATGCTTCTTCCTGATCTTCAAGGAGGCGGTGACGAATGCCGCAAAACACGGGCAGGCCGACCGCCTTGAAATTCACCTTGCCGAGTCACAGGGAGTTCTGGAAATGCGCGGAAAAGACAACGGGGTTGGATTCGATGCCACCTGTGCCTCTCGAGGCCATGGAATACCCAGCTTGAAACGCAGGGCTCAAACCGTCGGGGGCGAAATCCGAATCGTGAGCGCCTCGGGACAAGGCACCGAAGTCACGATGCGGGCAAGTCTCGGGGCGATTTAAAAACTGAGCAAACGCTCGCTGACGGCCTTTGCCACGGCGCCGGTGCGGGTATGCACATGAAGTTTGGTGTAAATGCTGCGGAGGTGATTGTCTACGGTATGATAACTCAGTTTTAGTTGATCGGCGATTTCCTTCTTAATCAAACCTTTCACCATCAGCTCTAGGATTTCACGCTCCCGTTCCGAAAGGCCATACTCGGTTTTTTTGGGAGCGGCAATTTTCGCGAACATGTTCAGGACAAGCCTGGCAACCCGCGGGTTCATGGGGGCGCCTCCGCCAATCACGTTTTTAATGGCGTTGATGATCGCGTCGTGGTCATCTGTTTTTAGGAGGTAACCGGACGCCCCGGCGCAAATGGCACTGAACACCTTTTCGTGATCATCATAGACCGTGAGCATCAGAACATGCACCTCCGGGGCGACTGCCTTGATGCGCCGGATGCCCTCGATCCCATCCATCCCTGGTAATCTGACGTCCAGCAGAACCACTTGTGGGGGTGCTTGATGGCGCAGGGTGTCCAGAGCCTCCTCGCAAGTGGCAAAGCCGCAGGAGCAGGATAGGTCCGGAGCCCGGTTGATGGCGCGTATGACAGCCCGCCTCGCGTCGTCATGGTCTTCCACCACCCAGACCTCGATCTTTTGGGAGGCAGGACTTTTCACCCTGCGAACTTCCTTCAGCCCGCTGGCGCGCTCAAGGAAAAAACGGTGACGCAAACGCGTCATGAACGACTTGGCGGGCGTGCCGCCGCGGTGTTAATGTTTGCGGGTATTGATTCGCGCAATCGCCATTGTCCTGACTCTTGCAGCCGCGCTGGTATTGCCTGGGTGCCGCCGAGAACCGGCCAAAGCCCCAGTGCGCATCACTTCAATTCACATGTCCGGCATGTATGCCGAAGCGGCGAGGTCGATGGCACTGGAGTTCGAAAAAGAAACGGGGATTCAAGTAGCCATTGAATCAGCACCCTACTTGACGCTGCGTGAAAAGGAATTGACCGACCTGATCAACGGAACTTCGCATTTCGATGTTGTGCAGGTCGCACAACAATGGGACGGGGAAATCCTCAAAGGTCTGTTGCCCTTACAATCGGCTGGCGTTGCGCCGGAAGCGGGCATGGATGAATTTATCCCCTCGATTCGCCGTAATGTCGGCCAACTGAACGGGCAAACCATGGCCATTCCCATTTCGGCCGACGTCATCACCCTGCTCTACCGCAAAGATATTTTCCAAGCTAAAGCCCGTGAATTTGAGCTCGAGAAAGGACGGCCATTGGCAATTCCCCGAACGTGGCCGGAATATCTCGAACTCGCCCGCTTCTTCCATAGTGACACCCTTAATGGGAACATCATCATGGGATTGAAGGAGCAAAACTTTGGCGTTTGGTCGGGAATTTACTTTGGCATGGGCGGGGAGTTGTTGACGCCTGATTGGCGGCCCGCGTTCAAT
>JBQCGE010000392.1:0-5269 GCA_051955955.1 Verrucomicrobiota bacterium | reverse complement strand
GACAGTTCACTCGCAGTTTTTCCGCACGACCGATTCAAGATCAGTTGCACCAGCGCGGATAAGGAAGGCCGGTTCACCCAATTTTTCAGCCTTGATCTTTCCCCTGAATCCTGGGAGACAGAACTCGCCTCCGCCCGAACTTTCTGTTTCTACGAGGAGATCGAATTTCTAATCAAAAATGGTTTAATCCGTGGTGGCAGCCTCGAAAACGCCGTCGTTATCCGTGAGGATGCCGTTTTGACTACTGAGCCTCTCCGCTACTCCGAGGAATTCGTCCGGCACAAAATACTCGATATTGTCGGTGACCTAGCGCTGGTCGGAAAACCGCTCGCGGGCCACGTAGTGGCAGTCAAGCCGAGCCATGCCGCAAATTGTGAACTGGCCCGTCAAATCACCGCCCAGATACGCCGCCCACCCGCAAATAAAACTTTTGCCATTCCCGCCAGTGAAAATGGCCAGAGTGCCAATGGAAAAAGCAATGCGGAACAAGCCGCAATGGATGTCGAGGAAATCATGCGCCTCCTCCCGCATCGTTACCCTTTCCTGATGGTGGATCGGGTGGTGAAAATTGATGGGAACAAAATTACCGCGCTCAAGAACGTGACGATGAATGAGCAGTTTTTCCTCGGTCACTTCCCCGGCCATCCGATCATGCCGGGTGTTCTTCAACTCGAAGCCATCGCGCAGGTCGCTGGCATTCTCATGCTCAAACAGGTTGAGAACCAGGGCCGGGTCGCCTACTTCATGTCCGCCGAAAGTGTAAAGTGGCGCAACCCGGTCCGCCCGGGTGACACCCTAATGATCGATGTTGAGCTGACAAAAACCAGGGGCAAAATTGGAAAAGCCAAGGGTGTCTGCTCCGTCCAGGGAACCGTCGTCAGTGAAGCGGAAGTCACCTTCATGCTCATTGAAAGCTAAGCCGCGCGCGCCATGATTCATCCGACTGCCGTTATCCATCCCAATGCGCGTATTGGCGCCGATTGCCAGATCGGCCCATACTGCATCATTGGTGAAAATGTCGTGCTCGGTGATGCGTGCCGTCTGCATTCGCACGTTGTGATTGATGGTCACACTACCCTCGGCAGTCGGAACGAAATTTTCCCCTTCGCGAGCATTGGCCTGAAAACGCAGGACTTGAAATGGAAAGGCGGCATCACGAGGACCTTGATTGGTGATGACAATACTTTTCGCGAATATGTCACCATCAATAGTGCCACTGCTGATGGCGAGACAACCACCGTTGGGTCACGCAATCATATCCTGGCGTATTGCCATCTCGCGCATAACGTTCAACTCGGCAATAACGTCATTATGTCCAATGTAGCGACCCTCGCTGGCCATGTGACGGTTGAAGATCATGTCGTGGTAGGTGGCCTCGCCGCAGTCCATCAATTTTGCCGGATCGGGAAAATGGCAATCATCGGTGGGTGTTCCAAGGTCGTGCAGGATGTCCCGCCTTTCATGCTTGCTGATGGCAATCCAGCGCAGACGCGGACCATCAATAAAGTCGGCCTCGAACGAAACAAAATCCCTGAGGATACTCACCTCGCTCTGCGCCAGGCATATAAAATCCTTTTCCGTGAAGGGCTCACCATCACCAATGCCCTGAGCCGCATTGAACTGGAATTGCCCCAGTATCCAGAAGTCCAGCACCTGATTCAATTCATCCGCGCAAGCTCAAGAGGCATCAGTAAATAGCCGATGTAATTTCACCGTCTTTTTTGGGATTGAAGCAAATTAGCTTGACGTTAAATTGTTTCAAGTGAGTGGGTCAGATCAAACGGTGGTTGTGATGATGATTGTTCTGCTGGTAACGACCGCAATCATCGTGGGAACGGTAGCCGTCGGCCTCGCGGGGGCATGGAGACGAAGGCATCCAAAAATTTCACCACAGGCGAACAGTTCTCTATCGAGCGATCCATTTATTCCCTTTTTGTTCGACCGCCCCAGTCGCTGGCTTGCAATCCGGTGCTCGAACATCGTTAAGGTTCAAAACGCTCTCAATCTCCACAACCCAACTCCTTGTTCCCTGACCGAAGGCTTTTCAAGGCTCAGTGAACACAAGCTTTTCGTCTCGCCTCCGGTCAAAGGCTGGATATTAGTCGTGGGCAACAGCTTGCCGGATATCACTGACGATATCGATAAGCTTTATATTTTCCTGATGAAAGTCGCCCATGAAGTTGGGAGCATTCAATATTTCAGCGCCAATCGCGTTCTCAACCACCATGCCTGGGTCCGCATAGAAAACGACCGAATTTACCGAGCCTATGCATGGGCGGGTGAAACGCTTTGGAATCAGGGAGATTTCACTGCCGCCGAACGGGAACTCGATTTGAGGTGCTACGAATATGGTTCTGCTCCACTTCCGTTCCCTTTCACCGCTCGAGACGCGAACATGGCCAACACAGATAAAGTCATGCAACTTGCCGCACGCTGGAGCATTGACCCCATGGCGATAAACTCTCAAAACCTCAAAGCGACTCTTGGGATCGCCGGTGATCTCCGGCTTCAAAGCCATTAACCCTTGAAGCGGCCTTACTTAGGCCTTCTTGAACTGAGACGTTTACACAGGCCTCAGCCGATCCTTTACCATCCTCTCTTATATACCCGCTCTACTGCCGCAATGCTTCAGGCAATTGCATGATTTGAGCCTGCATCATCGAGAGACGCATCCCAATCGCTTCATTGTTTAAATTGGTTCCGGTCGGGATCGTTGTTTGCGGAACAAAGCTGCTCAACAAGGCACAGTATTCCTTGTTCACCATCAAACCAATGAGATCGCCCGATTTCGAAAACACCAGGTCACCGCGCGAGGGATTGAATTTTCCGACCAATTTCCCAAGCGTTGAGCGGTCCATCTTCAAATAATTTGGATTAAGTGCGTCGAGGGAAAACTTGCATTCGCCATAGTATCCTTCGTCCGCGCCAATGATGAGTGCGTCATTGAATTTATACGGGTCAGTGACGACTTTATAAACCTTTGTCCCGAGCTGCTTTGCCTGCTCATCCGTTACTGGCGCGACCACCACTCGCGGGTCAATGGACAAAAACGAAACCTGGCTCAATGGCAAAATCACCACTCCACGATAGATATGCACCACAAACCGCTCCCAGTCCTTCCCGAATTCTTCAAATCGAAACGGCGTATCATCAATATGGTATATCGAGTAGGTTTGCTTCCCATCGCTCACCAGAATGGTTCGCGCCTGCGTATTTTTGCCAATCGTCCGTCCGAAAATCCCACTCCGATTTGCGCGGAAATCAGTATCCACACGGTTCGTTGAAAATTCCGCGAAGATGCTGTTGGCCGTCAGCGGACGATTGTCGCGGATTTCCTTCACAATCTCCCCTTGTTTCTCGCCGAGTGTCACGACTCCTTTCGCGAGGTTTGACGCAACCTGCTGAATCTGCTCCTTCTCCTTCTGGACGGTTTGCACCTGGCCCTTGACCGATTCGAGCTGCTGCTGGGTTAACTCCTGCTTGACGGTGGCAACCTTCAAGTCCCCGGCGATTCGAGTTTTTTCGAGTTCGGCGGTTTGACGTAATTTCTCCACCTGTTCAATCCTGGCACGCGCCTGTTCCGCTTCTGTTTGCCGCGCCCGTAATTCGTTCTGGATCTGCGTCAGGCGTTGTCGGGCTGCCTGGGCCTCTTCGCTCGTGCTGGAAAGCTGCTGCTCCATTTTCGCGAGATTGGCTTGCGCCGCCGAATATTGAGATTGAATTTCATTCAACCGTGCCTCGGATTTCTTCGATGCCTCAGTAGTTTGCGCAAGCTGCTGCTGGATTTGCGCCATGTTCGTTTGGGCTTCGGCGAATTGGCTGGCCAACGCCTGGCGTGCCTGCTCAATTCTCCGGGCCTCCTGTTCCTTGGCCTCCAAATTTTCCTTCACTTCGGCGAGCTGCCTCGCGCGCTCTGCCGCAATTTGTTCCTGGCTCTTTAATGCCTGTTCCGTCCGAGTCA
This sequence comes from Verrucomicrobiota bacterium, assembly GCA_051955955.1. GTDB lineage: Bacteria > Verrucomicrobiota > Verrucomicrobiia > Limisphaerales > SXQI01 > DASVNK01. Next base: position 1,308 of record JBQCGE010000392.1, on the reverse strand, counting down.
GGGTTGCCGAAAGATTTTGTTTTGAGGCGCGTTCTTCCTCCAGTGAGGTTTTCATCGATTGCAGCAAATCCGCGGATCGCGCTGAAACCGATTTTGCCATTGCGGGCGAGGGCGCAGGGGCCGCGCTCTGCGCGTAATCATTCATTTGCAGAGCCTGCGCAGGGGCCGTGCTGCTGCTGAAGGTGGGCAAGCGATCCAGCCGCGCGGTCGCGATCAGCGTCAGCAACAGGAAGTCGCAAATAATGATCAGGACGCTGCGATTCATGCGTTTTGAGTTTCGGCTTGTGAGGCGATGATCAATTGCCGCTTGTAGGGACGCACGTGCAGGATTTTCAAAATCGCCACGAACAAAATGCCGAACAAGGTCGATGCGTATGCGGACATCAGGCTCGGCTTAATCACGCCAAGTGTCAGCAGCACCAGCGAGGATGCGGTGCCGAACAGCCCCGCATACAATCCAGCATCAAAAAGGTTCTCTTCGTTATCCAGCAGTTTGAGTTTCATCGCGCTGCTGAGCGGTTGCCGCCGAATTTCGGCGAGCTTCACCAGCCCAATTGTGTAAAGCGATGCCTGGATCAGAAAAAAGATGCTCAGCGCAACAATTGTACTTGGATTGATCATAGACGTGGAGGTTTCTGGAGTTGAATTTATCGTTTCTGCCAGGATTGGCAAAGACCATTGAACGGTTGGGGGAGGTACTTCATTCGCTTTTCCATGCGCCAGGTATGGCTCGCCCAGCACCACCAGCAAAGCAACCAGCAGCACCGAAAAAACCAACTGGCGCGCAAAACGAAATTGTGGAAACCACACGTAACCTTCCGCTCTGGAATTTCGGAACCGGCGCGCCCCATACACCACCAGAAAAGCGCCGAAAAAGAGGAGGTCAAATTTAAGGAACAAGGTTAACCACGGGGAGTTGGCCGACATTTTTGTCAACGTTTCATAGCTTTGCGCCAAACCGATTGCCTTCAGAAATGCCTGTCGCAATTCCGAGTGGTAAACGGGCTGCTGCAGTTCCAACAGCCGATCAAAAGCTGCCGACCCCGACCCTAGTGCGTAACGCATGTCATTATACCCTGCGTCCCCGAACCCGGTCAGATAGCTGCTTACCTGGTCCGGCCTTTTTGACATTGCGATTTCCGTAAACAACACGGGCAACCGCGCTTCATCCTCCTGCACCCAGCGCACTGCCACATTCAACGCGGCCAGTGAGTCGAACCGCGTTACAAACAGGGTCAACTGGTCCCAGGCGCCGCCGTCGATCGGCCGCCACGGGATGAAGCCAATGTTCTGCGCAGTGCAGTAGTC
>JBQCGE010000391.1:0-2533 GCA_051955955.1 Verrucomicrobiota bacterium | reverse complement strand
CCAGGTAAACGCTTCGTTTTGGGCTGGATACAAGGATGTTGCTATGAGGAGATTTTATTCTATGTCAGTGCGCTCTTTTCAGGTGCTCTGGGCTTTTTTCATCAGTGCATTTTTTCTTTCAACTCCGATTGGGGCTGCTTCGTCCGGACACCTTGCGCTTCCCAGCTATGAACCCGCATCGGGATTTGTCTTTCAGGACGCGTTTCCCGGAATTCACTTCGATGATCCAGTAGCAATTGCCATCCCGCCGGGCGAAACCAACCGTTTGTTCGTCGTCGAACGTCTCGGCCGTATCATGGTGATAACGAATCTCGCCGCGCCCACAAAGACACTCTTCATGGACTTGCGTAATTCAATAACCACCACCTTTTTCGAAGATGGTTTGCTGGGCCTGGCCTTCCATCCCAATTTCGCGAGTAACGGCTATTTTTATGTTTATAGAACGTACGCGACCTCCAGTGCGGCAGCGAAATATGCCTTCCACGATATTCTCGCCCGCTACTCGGTTTCACCCGATGACCCAAATAAAGGTTTGGTAAGCTCAGAGGTCCGGCTCATCGCTCAAATTGATTCCCAGGTCTACCACAACGCGGGCACGATCGCCTTCGGTCCAGATGGATATCTTTATTTGTCCATCGGCGATGATGGCCCCGCGGGTGAGGATACCGTCCCCGTCTTTGCCCAAAATATTGATAAAGGTCTATTTGGAGGAATCATCCGAATTGATGTGGACAAAAAGCCGAGTAACCTGCGGCCAAACTCGCACCCTTCTTCATCGACTAACTATTACATACCACGCGATAACCCTTTCATCGGCGCAACCAATTTTAATGGAATGCCTGTCGACCCCAGGAAAGTAAGGACCGAATTCTACGCCCTGGGCCTCCGCAATCCATGGAGCTTTACAATCCACCCCACCACAGGCGCCATAATTGCCGGTGATGTCGGCGGGGCAACTACTGAGGAGGTCAATGAAATCGTGCCCGGCGGCAATTATGGCTGGCCCTATTTCGAAGGCACTGCACAAAGTTGGCCCACTCCTCCGGGCTTCACCTATCGCCCCCCCACCATCCAAGACCACCACGGACGCGCCACAAACCAAGGCAACTGCGTTATAGGAGGCATTTTCTATTTCGGCAATAAACTGCCGGGCCTCTATGGGAAATACATCTTTGGAGACTTCCGCACCGGTAATATTTGGGCCGCTCCGTACGACCCGCAAACAGGTCTGAAATCGACCCTGCAGAGACTGACCGCTTCCACTGAAATTGTCGCATTTGCTCCAGACCCTCGCGATAATGAACTGCTCGCGGTGAATACTCTCAACGGTAGAATTTTGCGTCTAAATTATATTCCTCCGGAAGAAGCGCCTTACTTTCCTCAAACTCTGGCGCAAACGGGCGCATTTGCGGATTTGAAAACATTGACACCCATCTCGGATTTTATCCCTTATAATGTAAACGTTACGTTTTGGTCCGATAACGCAATCAAAAAACGCTGGTTTTCCACTCCTCCACAATCCTCCATCACCTTTTCTGAAGATGGCAATTGGCTTTTCCCAAATGGAATGGTTTGGATGAAACATTTCGATATGGAATTGGAAAAAGGTAATCCATCTTCTCGTAAACGCCTCGAAACAAGATTCATTGTTAAGAATGACACCGGTGTCTATGGAGTGACTTATAAATGGGATCCATCCGGCACGAATGCGGTCTTGGTTCCTGAAGAAGGTTTGAACGAGGTTCTCACGATTTCTGAAGGAGGAACCAATCGTTCTCAAACCTGGCGCTATCCAAGCCGTTCAGAGTGCCTTCTTTGTCACACTGAATTAGGTGGTTTGGCCATAGGATTTACCACAGCTCAACTGAATTGCACCATTGATTACGGCAATGGCTCAGGTCTCGAAAACCAATTACAGGCATTTGCGAATTCCGGTTATTTCAAAAACCTGCATTCCATAACGAACATCCAGGACATCCGAAAACTTTCGAAAGCGGATGATGAAACTGCCCCTGTCTATGATCGGGTAAGATCATTTATGGCAGCGAATTGCCAGTTCTGCCACCAACCAGGATCCTTGAATGCTCGTTGGGACGCAAGGCCAGACACGACCCTCGACAAAACCGGACTTATTCTCCCCTACTATCTCGTCATTCCTCATTCACCGGCTTCTTCTGAAGTCGTCAGACGTCTCACTCTCAGGGGGACCGATCAAATGCCTCCATTGGCTTCAAATGTCCAGGATGCGACAGATCTCAAGTTGATAACAGACTGGATTAATGGCTTTCCGCCAGCCCCATGGAAGAGCAAGGATCTAAGTCCAATCGCCCGCGAAGGGAGCGCTCATTTTGACGGACAGAGAATTCAAGTCGCGGGTGCTGGTTCCAATCTTTCTCAGGTGAAGGACGCGCTTCACTATGCGTATTTCCCCAGCAGTAATAATATTACTGCCACTGTAAAACTTACCCAACAAAACTCGGATCTGCCTGCCGCCTCGGCCGGAATTCTGCTCCGGGCCAATGATTCCAGTGAT
>JBQCGE010000390.1:0-3586 GCA_051955955.1 Verrucomicrobiota bacterium | reverse complement strand
ATCGCGAACAATGCTGAGCTGGATTTGCTCTCCGTTGAAATTAAAACTGTTCGTCGTCCTGTCCGCGGGAAATCTTTCACCATTTTTGCGGACACAACTATGCACCAACTGATTATTTTCCAGAGGGTGCGAGGGCGCTGTTTCAGCAGCGGACACAAATAATCCTTCCACCGAGCGCTCCATCAATTCCCCAGCTTCGTACCCAAACATCTTTTGCGTTTGCGTGTTGTAAAAGATGATTTTCCCCGATTGATCATGCATCAACACCGCATCGGGAAGAGAATTGATTAAAGAACGAAAGCGTTTTTCACTCGAACGCAACGCTGCCTCAGCCTCCTTTGTTTCGCTCAGATCGTGGAAGATCGTGGAGAGATAGGAGATTTCGCCTTCTGTATTATGATGCGCCTGTAAATATTGTTTGCCCGGAACGGTGCGCCCAAAATCCGTGAGCAGGCTAACTTCGCCAATCCAAATTCCTTCTTTCAGCGCGCTCGGAATTGCGCACTCCACAATGAGGCGGGCGTATTTTTCAGGATAAAAGTTTGGCAGTTTCCTGCTTGAGATCTCGACCGAGTCGGCAAGGCCAAGCAGCTTCCGGCCACTGCGGTTCAGAAATATAAAATTCAGCGACTTTGGCTCAATAATGCCAATCATGTCCGGAGATGCCTCGAGAATTCGGTGGAGTTGTTCCTTGATCTCCGTTGCCCCTTTCCGAATCAATTTCTCGCGATCCAGACGGTTTTCGACCGTATTTATTAGAGTGTGAATCGAAAACGGTTTTGGCAGGTAAGCATCGGCCGCGTTTTCGGCTCCAAACACGAGGCCTTCAAAATCCGGTTGCCCCGTCATAACCACGAACGGAATGCTTGCCGTGCGCGGATTCGAGCGAACCGTCTTCAGAAAAGAGAGCCCATCTCCCTGTGCCATGCAGATGTCGCTGATGATCAATTCCGGCTCATGTTGAATCGCAAGCTGAAAAGCATCGCTTGTGTTGCATGCTTCCAAGGCGGAATGGCCACGACGAACCAGCGCTTCGGCCATTGTATGGCGAAAGTGCTCTTCATCATCGACTATCAGGATTTTACCCATCTCGAATACCCTTTTTTATCGGCGGAAACGGGCACACACTGAACCTGAAAAAAACAGCAGAAAAATCCCGCTGATCAGGCGCTTGTGGAGGGCTGAATGGGCAGGCGAATCCGGATCGTTGTTCCCGCTCCGGGACGCGATTGAGCGGTGATCTCGCCCTGGTGTGACTGGATGATTTTTCCAACAATCGCCAAGCCCAGGCCGGTTCCTCCTTTGTGGGTGCTATTCAGCAGGTTGCGAAACGCAAGTTTTTGCTGCTCCGGCGTTAAACCGCGCCCGCTATCACTCACTTCGATTTGAATTTGCTCCCGCTTCGAGCTGAGGTGCAGAGAGGTTTTTAATTTCAAACGTCCGCCAACGGGCATCGCTTCCACCGCATTGAGAACGAGATTCAGAAGCGCCTGGCTCAGTTGGGCGCTATCAGCGGGAATTTCAGGAAGTTCCGGCGCGAGTTCAAGTGTGAACTCGATTTTTTGATTGCTCAACTTGTGCCGCACAAGGAGGGCAAGGTCTTCAATGACCGAATTGATCTTCGTCGGTTGTAATGTGGGATCGGCATTTCGCGCGAATTGCAGGATTTGCTGCACGATCTTGTTCAGATGATCCATACGCTCGTGAATCACTTCCATATCGCGGGCGCGCGCGTCGTCGTCGGCGAATTTGAGATCGAGCGAGTGGAACAGCATCTTGATCACCGTGAGCGGGTTCCGAATTTCGTGGGCGACTTCCGCAGCCAGCAGACCAATGGCGGAGAGCTTTTCATTCTGGCGGAGTTGCTCCTCAATATCGACGATCCGTTCGTAAAGGCTCGCCTTGGCAATGGCGATACCGGAGAGCTCGGCCAATGCAGCAAGGATGCGAATTTCCTCGTTCGAAAAAACGTGTTGCTCAGGTGTGTAAACGTTGAGCGTGCCAATGATCCTGGCGGAGAAGAGCAGGGGAACACTCAGGAGCGAAACGAGCCCTTCCTGCCGCGCGATTTCAATGTGCTGATAACGGCTGGAGATTTGGACGTTCTCAATTTGCAGGGGTTTTTTGCGCCGGATCACCGCGCCGAGCAAACTTTCGTCCAGGTCCAACCGCGGTTTGTTGATATAGGCATCACTCGCGCCATAGCTCGCGCGCAGTTCCAGGAAATTGCCTGAACTATCGAGCATCATGAGCGAGCAGAGTTTTCCTCTCATGAGCTGGCAGGCTTCACGCGTGATCACGCGCAGCGCTTCATCCAGATTCAGGGTCGAGTTGATCGTCTGGCTGACGCTGATGAGCGATTCGAAAAGGCGGGCTTTGTGGCGAATCTGTTCATAAAGCCAGGTGTTCTGAATGACCTGCGCCGCCTGGAGCGAAAGGTCGCGCAGCAGTTGCTCATCATCAGCAGTGAACGCATCGGTCCGGGCGGAATCGACATTGATGACGCCGCGAAGTTCGCCGCCCACTTCCAGGGGAACGGCAAGTTCGGACCGGATTTCACGTTCGAGCATGATGTATCGCGGATCCTGGTTTACGTCGCCAATGCGAACAGCTTTGCCAGTCTTCGCCACCCAGCCCGTGATCCCTTCGCCAACCCGTAATTTCAACGCGCGCACTTCCGGCGGCAGGCCGACGGAAGCTTCCATTTCGAGAAAGCCGTTGTTCGGGTTTACCAGGGCAATGGAACCACTATCCCCGCGGAGCACACGAACCGCTTCAGAAATGATCAGGTCGAGTGCGCGCCCCGACTCAAGGGTTGAATGGATTACGGTATTGACCTGGTAAAGCAGGTGCAGGCGCTCATACCGTTTTTTCAGTTCGGCATAATCCGCGGGCAGTCCCTCATCTATCTTGATTTCCAGGTCAGCCATAAACCACCCGCTGCGAATAGCACGTTTGGCAGCCATGCCGCAATGACCGGGGGAACGTATCCGCCAGTCCCCAGCGCGGCGCTGATTCGCATAATCACGAAATAAGCGAAACAGATAAAGATGCTGCTTGCCGCGCCGACAAAGACATTGCGCCGGGAATTTGATTGCGCGCCGAAGGGGAGGGCGATCAATGCCACCACAATACAGGTCCAGGGTTGCGCAAGGCGCATTTGAAATTGGGTATTCAATTTCGCGCGATCAATTGGGTTCAATTCCAGGTGGGTCTGCAAGTAATGGATTTCAGGGAGAGTAAACTGCGGACGCTTCGCGGCATCGAAGGCGTTCATCCGGTTGAAGCGAATTTGCGCCTTGATTTCGGAGGGTGTTTCCTGGAGTTCGGAAGCGACGAGCAAATTCGTTCGGATCGGGGAAAGATCGGTCGTATCGAAATCAATGTTGGGAGGGTATTGGAAGATTTCTACGGTTTGGAAAAGCCAATGATCGTTGGTCCAAACGCCTGCCTTGGCAATAATTTGGCGGCGCGTGCCATCGGGCAGTCGCCACTCCACATGTGGCTCAACCAATTGAAAGGTGCGCTGGTTGAAGGCCGCGATGTTCCAGATCCGGTTCGCCCTGGCGTTGCGGAAATTGACCCG
>JBQCGE010000389.1:0-4334 GCA_051955955.1 Verrucomicrobiota bacterium | reverse complement strand
TCCAATGCGAGCGTTGCGGGAAAATTTCTGGAAAGGAACGCATTGGCAGCGCATCGAGAGGGAACTCCTAAAAGTAAATCGTCATTCCGGAACATAATTGCGTTTTCTTCATGTAGATTTCAGCGATTTCAGAACCGCGCCCTGTGCGTTCCATCGCACATGAAATATTTTCGTGAAACATGCATTTCCTCTCGATTTTATCGGGTTCTGCTGCATATTGCCCTCGCGCGGGCAATGGTTTCGCCGTCTGACGGCCGAAAATTTTTTTCCAAAAATCGAAACTGGGTGTTGCATTCACCCGCTCAAGGGAAAATAATTGGCCACAGAGCTCGCGCTCTGCACGTCTATAACTAACGCAGGTCTCCAGGAGTGGTTTGCTGATCGTGGTGTTCAGCTCAATTCCGGTCTTTGGTTTCGCGTTTCAATCAAAAAAAGAAAGAGAAGGACATATGTTTCCAACCAGACTCTTCAGCGAGGGTGACGGGGGTAAGATGTTAACGGTAATTATTCCGGTGTTGAACGAATCCGCGACAATTACCTCAGTGGTTCAATATGCCTGGCGTTGCCCGCTGGTGAACGAGGTAATCGTCGTGGATGACGGCTCAATAGATGGCACTCCGGAACTTGCCACCAGTGCCGGTGCTCGCGTCATCACTAGTACCATGCTGGGGAAAGGGGCTTCGATGGACGACGGGATGCGAGTCGCAACAAACGAATTCATCGTTTACCTCGATGGCGATCTCGATGGTCTCGCGGAGGATGCCATTGAAGCGCTCACCGCGCCGCTTTTTGCGGATACCGCCGATTTCGTCAAAGCAAAGTTTTCCCGCAAGGCAGGGCGAGTCACCGTGCTCACCGCCAAGCCATTAATTCGGACTTATTTTCCTGAATTCGCTTTTTTGGACCAACCGCTCAGCGGGGTTATGGCAGCGCGAAAATCGCTCCTGCAACAGCTTTCGTTCGAGAATGACTACGGTGTTGATGTCGGGTTGCTGATCGACGCCTTCATGATCAAGGCGCGGATTGGAGAAGTGGATATTGGAACGCTGGAACATCGCAATCACTCCCTTGAGGCGTTGGGCGAAATGGCTACCCAGGTCGCGCGCGCGTTGCTCGAACGCGCTGCAAAAGCTGGGCGGCTCCGTCTCTCCTACATCCAGGAAGCGCGGGAGTTGGAGCGCATCCAACGGCTCGATCTGCCAGGGTTGCTCGAACGTGTTCCCGTCTGCGATAAAATCGCTCTCTTTGACATGGATGGCGTGCTCCTGAATGGACGTTTCATCCGCAGCCTTGCTCAGGAAACGAATCGGGAGAGTGACCTGGCCGCCCTGCTCGATAATTACGAGATGAGTCCGGGCGAGAGAATGCGCTTAATCGCTGGCGTTTTCGCCGGTGCTCCGCGTGACGCTTTCGAGAAAGTTGCGCGTGAAATTCCGCTGATGGATGGTGCTGTTGAAACGATCATCAACCTTCGCAAGGCGGGTTACAAAGTTGGGATTGTAACCGACAGCTACTTCATCGCCGCGGAAACCGTCCGTCGTCGTGTGTTTGCGGATTTCGCTTTTGCCCACTTCATGCGTTTCCATAATGGAAAGGCCAGCGGCAAGGTCAATCTCTGCCCAGCAATGATTCACTCCAATGGCTGCGAAGCCCATGATCACTGCAAGCTGAATGTCATGCTTCACTTGATGGAACGTTTGGAATTGCCCGTCTCGCGCTTCCTCGCAGTTGGCGATGGAGAGAATGATACCTGCCTTTTGCGCGCTGCCGGAATGTCCGTTGCTTTCCAGCCCAAGACTCGCAACGTGGCCCGCTCTGCCAAATCTCGCGCCAACAGTTTTGACCAGGTTTGGTCCTACGTTTCCCAGTTCAACCTGGAAACGCCTTCAATCGAAGCGGGGGATTCCGATCTCTCGGAACTTGCTTCGAATTAACTCACACTCGCGTCCGGCCGTTGCCCTGAGGTTGCGGCCGGTTCTTTAAATAAAAAGCCACCAGGATCAGCATAAACGCGCTGAACCGGATCAGGTAAACAAATGGCCTGACTTCGTCCTCCGGTTTTGTTGCCAGCAGCACAAGGCGCTCCACCGCCAATACTACGAACGCGCCAGCAAAGGCTCCGAACAAGCCATCCTGTGTTTTTCTCCAGAAACGAAAAAAGAAGAAACCAATTGACAGATACCCGAGCATCACCGCTCCCGAAACAAATTGAAGCAGGTCTTTCATTTCAAGTGTTTCCTTTAATCAAGCCGTAGAGCAGCACCACAACACCGAGCAGCGTGATAAAGTTACGGACCAGGGAAAGGTCAACGGTTGTGGGCAGGATCACGATATCGATAAACAGAATGATGTTCGTAATCGTGAAACAAAGGAATGCCATGGCGCTCCAGAACAGTAATTCCACCCGGCTTTTCCGATAGCCTTTAATCAACAGCACCATGCAACCCAGGCTGGTCAATCCGCACAGGATGTAAACGATTTGCCCCAATATTGCCATTGGCTCCTCCATTTATTTCTCCTCCTTGCGAATCCTGAATGCCCGCGCGAATTCAGTCATGGGATCCGGCGGTTTCGCGTAAATTGCCTGCACCACTTTGACGGAACGCTCTTTGTAGGCCTCCCGCAGCTCAGTTACAATCCGCCACAGTTTTTCTTCCGAAGGTGAAAATTGGTAGCGAATCCCGTTCTCATTATCCCGTTTGAGCACGGACCTTTGAGCAAATACTTCCAACCGATCCTCGACTGAGGCCGGGCTGCTTTTGACTACATCATAAACCGCCTGTGACGTCCACCACTTGTGGGGATTGCCAGAGAGGAGCAGCAATATCTCGAGCTGTTCGAGAGATTTTATCTCCGAGGCGATAAACTTGTCCAAATCTTCTGAAAATCCGCTTTCGCTCACTACTTTTTAACCTGTGACAGTCGCAAGGCATCCCTCTTCCAATGGGGGCAACCTTGGACACACCACTCCTTGCGTGTTTGGATGGCCATTTTTATCGAAGATTCCCCACATGCCAAGCGTTTCAATCGTTTTTTTTCACTTAACATCAGCGCTAATCCTTGCTGCCTCACTCATTCATCGCTCATAAAAATAAGTTTTGAATAACTTGTGCATAATTCATGTTTGCTTTCTTCGCCCAATTCTCCTGTATATCCATGCGAAAGTTCTCTTTTTGAAAACACAATTATTCATTCCTAAATACAAACCCAAACCGACCAGACGTGAAAAACAGGAATCGCGCTACCGATCATTGGAGACCTCCATGGAGGTCCCCAAACCTTCGCTCCCTTAATACCAACTCTGCAATCGATCCCTTCATCGAAGTCACCCAGGCTGCCTGGGATAGGCTGGCTTCCGATGAAGATTGGCGCGGCGCGGCTGCTGTGGGCAAGTTTTCCGCGGAAAAACGCCCCGCGCTCTCCTACGGTTGGGAGAACTGGGCATGGAGCCTCTACAAGCAGGGCCAATCTTTGCAAGCCTACGACCTCCTGGCTCCCTTGATGAAGAGCTTGAAGTTGCCTGGGCCACCCAGCGGGCGCGCTGCATGGTGCCTCGCTTGTTTTTGCGCTGAACTTAAACGCACCCGGGAAGCGAAACGTTGGTTGCGAATGTCCGCGGTTCTCGCGCAGGACAAATCAACATTTGAGTTTCATACCCAGCGCGAACCCGTCTTGCAGGCCATCTGGTGTCAAATAGCCGAAGTCAGTTAGCAACTTGCCTGCAAGTCATGAATTGACAGTCACCCTGTTCAGTGGAGAATCCCACTCGATCATCCCAATTCTTCGGGATGGTCCAATAACCGGGGAAGTAATCCTCTGATCCAGGGTTGCTTCCCTTTGTTCATAATGAGGGCCCCTACGGCTACCCCTGGTTTAAAGTGAACCTGTCTTGCCGAGAACCCGGTTTCTCTGTACAGCTTGGGGCATGTACAAAATCATGGGCGCGGACCAAAAGGAGTACGGTCCAGTGGAATCCGGCAAAATCCGGGAATGGATTGCGCAGGGCAGGGCGAATGGGCAAACCATCGCCAGCTTCGAGAATGGTCCATGGAAGCCGTTGTCCACTTTCCCCGAATTTGCCGATGCTCTCCGGGCCAGCGCGCCACCACCACTTCCCCAAATGAGTTACGCCGTGCCGGGCGTGACCCCGATTAAATCGAATAGCGTTTCGGTATGGGGCCTTACATGCAGCATCCTTGGATTGTGCTGCCTTTGTTTTCCGTTTTCCATCGCGGGAATTATTTGCTCCGCAATTGGCCTTTCTCAAATCAATAAGGAGCCGCAGAAATATACGACGAGCAAAGTCATTCCCATAGCCGGACTCATCCTGGGAG
>JBQCGE010000388.1:0-3816 GCA_051955955.1 Verrucomicrobiota bacterium | reverse complement strand
GGTGAGCTGTCGCCGGTCGGAAGCATCTCCCTTCATCGACCAGATGTTCATGATCCCGCCGTCATCACTAATGAAATACAGCCGGTCCTTCCACCACATGGGATTGCGGCTGGTGCCGGGATAATTCGGGGTCAGGGGCACTGCCTCGTCCGCACCATCCGTGAATTTCCATAAGTTCTGCGCAGTTCCACCCTTGTAGCGCTTGGTGCTGCTTCCCTGGAAAGGAAGTCGGGTGAAATAAAATTCTTTTTCATTTTCTGAAAAGGCGCCTTCGCGGGCCTGGGCGAGGGGGAGAATTGAACGCGCGCCGGTGTGCAGATCGATCGTGGCAAGCTGGGTATTCGGCAGGGTGGAAAATCGCGAGGTGGCGTAAATCACTTTGCCATCGGGAGTCCAGCCCACCACCCACGCAGCTTCGCTTCCATACGTGCGCCGAACGGGCACTCCGCCCGTGATTGGCATGGTATAGTCCTCGGTCGGCCCTTCGTATTCTCCAGAAAATGCGATGGTCTTGCCGTCGGGTGAAATAGCCGCCCGGCTTTCCGTGGCGGGATGGGTTGTGAGCCGTTCTGCGACTCCGCCATTGATCGTTCCCTTCCAGAGATCGCCTTCAGCGGTGAAAACCACCGTCTCGCCATGGATCGCGGGAAAGCGGAAGTAACCCCGCTCAGGTTGATCAAGCTTGTCCGCGCCCTGAATGCAAAAGGAAAAGAGAAACAGCAAGGCAGTTGCAGATCGGAAATTCATAAGCTACGCCGGTTGTAATGGAGAAATCGGAATTTACAAGACCAACTGGCTGGCTCTTTGAACCCAGATTCAATTCGAATCGCTCGAACGTTCGCTGAGCAAATCGAACTTCCCTTTCCGATAACTCCAGCGGTAGAGGAGAAAAGTGAACCAGGAGAGAGCTAGAACCAGCCCGAAGTAGACGAATTGATGGAAGAATGATTTGGAAAAGAAGATCGCAGCAGACAACCCAATCAGCGCCACCACCAATGGCAAAAACGCGAAAATCCAGATCGCCTTCATCCGAGAGGTGTCATTGGTGCTTTTGGAGATTGGCATCAAAATGAGGACCGGTTGGAGGCATAGGATCAACAGGATGATTTCAGCGCCGATTGTGATTCCTGAAAGCACGGTGAAACCGAGTTCAAAAGCAGCGGTTGCAGCAAACGAGATCAGCAGGGGAGCCACTGCCAAAATCCGCAATAGATTAATCTTCACCAAAATCCTGGCAATTTCGTTGAAGCTGATCGGGAACACGGAAAAGCCAGGGAGAAAAACGTTGCCCGATGGAGTTTGGCGCAAGCCTCGCCAATCGCCGCCGAAGAGCGGCAGGCTGGCGGTAATCAGCACATAACCGGTGAAAAAAATCAGTGTGCCGCCGTACCCGCCAAAAAGGAGGACCACCACACAGCAAATTGCCCAGACGACGAGGGTCAGTTGCAAGCGTTTTGTCCAGCCCGGCTTTTGGGCCACGAGGAACTCGGTTAAAACCCGCTCGCGAGCGGTTAAAAAACGGCTCGCGAGTTTCTCAAACCAGCCCGATTCGTCCCAGTTGACCCCTTTAATAAAAGAACCGCCCAGAATATTATCTTCAATTTCCGTCGGGCCACGGCGGCCAAAGCTTGAACTTGTGAGTTCTTCCTCCTCCGGCGCCAGAGTCCCTCCGTTTGAGGTGGGAACGATTTCGAATCCTTCCAGCGAATAGAACCCACGCAGGCGTTGCCATGAATAACGAACGGCAACGATCAAGGCGAGTAAGGGCACGAGCATCACCGCGGAAACGAGGTCCCCATGTTGAGTCACTTGAACGAGCGCGTAATTCAGCCATCCGGTTGGAAAGAACCATTCGCTAAATCGAACGAAGGAATCGACCAGGACCGTTTTATTCATGGCCGTGAAAAACAAAATGATCGCTGCCAGTTTGAGTAAACCGGAAATCATTCCCAGGGGAAGCATTGGCAACAAACTCGCCAAATGAACTCCCATGGCCATGGTGAGGCAGGTTTGCAGTAACGCGGCAATCGGTAATGCGTACCAGGCGGGCCGCGCGGCGGAATCGAACATGCCGAGCGCCAGATAGGCAATCAGCAACTCCCACAAAAACCAGCCGAATGAAAACAGGTACCTTCGCTTTTGCAGGCTGAAGATTTGTTCGTCATTGAGTGGCAGCAAATGGTAAAACACCAACTCCTCTGAGGCATAAAAACGCTGGAACCATTGTTGTCCCGCGCGAAAAGCCGCCCCGGCTGTCCAGAGGCTGATAATCGCAAGCGCCACGCGCGCATCGCTTTCCTTCACCAGGATGCTCGCCGGAATCAGGATCCAAAGGATCGGGGGCAGCAGCCTTCGGGTGATTTGCGCGCTGGTGCTGTTGGACCGTTTACGCCGTTTGCGAACTTCGCGCCGCAAGGCTGGTGATTCCGCAACTTCGGCGCGGTAAGCTTTTTGTAATCGTTTGTCCAGCGCCGACGAACCCACGTTCACTTCGGTTCCTCCCTGAGTTGCTGGAAAATTTCGTCCAGCGCGCCCTGGCGGTTTCCTTCCAGCAACGCCACCGAATCAAAAGCGCGAACCTCACCATTTTGCAGGATGCAGACTTTGTCGGAGAACTTTTCGACCACATCGAGAATCTGTGTTGAATAAACGACAGTGCGTCCATTTGCAGTAGCTTCGCGCGCATGCCGTTTGAACATCGAGATCGCGTGGGGATCAATTCCCGAGGCGAACGGTTCATCCAGCAGCCAGAGTTCCGGGTTCGCGGCGATCAACGCCACCAGGGCCGCTTTATAAACCTGGCCGCGGGAAAGTGTGTTCAATGGATTTTCCGCCACCGTGAAGAGGTCGAAGTCTTTCAATAACTGCAGCACCCGTTGTTCGATGCCCGGTTTGTCAGCCTCATAAACCCTCAGCACCATTCCGATATGCCGCAGCACCGTCATCTCAAAAAACACAACGGGAAAATCAGGCAGGAAGGAAAGATTCCGGCGCAGCTCAAGATTGTCGCGTTCGAAGGGAGCTTCATTAAACAGAATCGCTCCGGAATCGGGTGCGGCAATCCCTGCCAGACAGCGGAGCAGGGTGGTTTTCCCCGCGCCATTTGCCCCTAAAATGGCAACGCATTGGCCTGGACCGATCTCCAGTGATGCGCGGTCCAGCGCCCGAACTTTGCCGTAGGATTTGCTGACAGCCCTAAGTTCAATCTTCATTTCGAAGCCAATTACTCTTCCAGCAGCGTTGCGGTTTGTGAAATTGAAATCGAGTGGATTCGTCCGAAACCCGCAACCGTTTAACGGACGGCCTTAAGTTTAGACGAGCGGCAATTGCGGTTGGGAAGAGTCATCTTCGCGATCCTTGCGAGCCGCATTTTTCCGTGAAGATTCCTCCTCGGTTTCGGCAAGTGCTTCGTCTTCGGAAAAATTCTCCTCCTTGAACATGGGCACTTCTGGAACATTCTCTTCGGCAGGTTCCATTTCGGAATGATCGGCTGGGGCAGGGACGCTTTCCGCAATGATCTCTTCCCTGCTTTCGGAAGTAATAAATTCCTCGCCGCTGGGCTCTTCAAAACTTTCTTCAATACGTTCTTCAGGCTCGATTATTTCAGCAGGTTGTTCGTGAACGGATTCGCCTGAGTCGCTTGCTTCAACCGCTGGTTCGTTCCCACTCGTGATGTTGTTTTGTACAGGGTCCTTCCGCTCTGCTTCAGCAAGCAAAACCAAAGCGCGGCGGAGCAGTTGCCCCTGGTAGGTAAACCCGGTCGCCAAAACTTCGCCTACCCGCGCACCTTCCGGAACGGCTTCTTCCGGATTTGGC
>JBQCGE010000387.1:0-3794 GCA_051955955.1 Verrucomicrobiota bacterium | reverse complement strand
AGGTGTGACGGAGGATGAGGTGAAGAAATATTATGAGGATTTGCAGGCGAAGAGTTCGAATAAGCTGCTCTCATTCGGGCTGAATTCAAAGGTCGTCAAGCAGGATGGCAAGGTCGCGGAGCGGCAATGGAAAATCGGCGGGATGTACGATGCCGCATTAAAGCGGATGGTGGAATGGTTGCGCAAAGCCAAAGACGTGGCGGAAAACGACACGCAGAAGGCTCACCTGGAGAAGTTGATTGAGTATTACGAAACCGGAGACCTGGAGCGCTTTGATGAGCATTGCATCCTCTGGGTGAAGGAGACGAGCGCGCGGGTGGATGTGGCGAATGGGTTCATTGAGGTTTACCAGGATCCGCTTCAAATGAAGGGGAGCTATGAATCGATTGTCTCGATGAAGGACAACGAAGCGAGCAAGCGCATCTCCGCTATATCAGGGCAGGCACAATGGTTTGAAGATCAGTCGCCGATCAGGGCGGAACACAAAAAGAAAAATGTGGTCGGGATTTCGGCTAAGGTTATCACCGTGCTCGGAGAAGTGGGTGACGCATCACCAACGACTCCGGTGGGGATAAATCTACCGAATGCAGACTGGATTCGGGAAAAGCATGGGTCCAAGTCGGTGATGCTAGGCAACATCATGGATGCCTATAACGAAGTGAAGGCAAAAAGTCCCGCCACGGAGGAATTCAGCGCAACAGAAGAAATTGCGCAACGAATCAAAAAATATGGAGCTCTCGCTTCAAACCTGCATGTGGACATGCATGAGGTGATTGGGCACGCCTCGGGAAGATTAAATCCGGGTGTGGATACTCCCGACAAAACCTTGCAGACCTATGCCGGAACACTGGAAGAAGCGCGCGCGGACCTGGTTGCTTTGTATTACGCGGTGGACCCGAAGTTGGTGGAAATTGGCGTCATGCCATCCGTGGATGTCGGCAAGGCTGAGTACGATCAATACATCACCTCGGGATTAATGACCCAACTCTATCGGATCAAGGAAGGCGAAAACCTGGAGGAAGCCCACATGCGAAATCGCCAGTTGGTTGCGGGCTGGGTGTTTGAACATGGCAAAAAGGACAACGTGATCGAGCGCTTGAAAAAAGATGGGAAGACTTATTTCAAGATAAATGATTACGATAAACGTCGCGACTTGTTCGGCCAATTGTTGCGCGAGATTCAACGGTTAAAATCAGAGGGGGACTATAACGCCGCCAAAAACCTGGTGGAAAACTATGGGGTGAAAGTCGATCAAGATCTCCGCGCTGAGGTTCACAAGCGCTACGAAAAATTGCACATCGCGCCTTACCAGGGCTTCATCCAGGCGGAGCTAGTCCCGGTCATGAAAAATGGTGAAATCAGCGATGTAAAAGTGAAAATTCCCGAAAACTTCCTGGAACAAATGATGGAATATGGCCAGAAATACAGTTTCCTCCCGGTTCATAACTAACCCACGACGGAGCGCCACGGAAGTTCCGTTTGCTCGAATTAAACGGGTATAGCATCGTTTCCGGGTGTATTCAGCGAAAGGCGAGAATTCATTGCGCCGACTGTCATCGAATGCGATTGGCAGGGCGTTCGCTATTTCGGTGCTGATACACTTTCTCTTTGTCGGCGTGCTTGAATTTGGGAGGCAGATGGGGTGGTGGAAACATTCCTTCCTCCCGAAGTCGCTCCGGACCGATATCTACCAGGATATCGTGAAGGCCGCGGAGGAGCGACGGAAACAACAGTTGCAGCAGCAACAACAACAGCCGGAAACTCAATTGGTCTTTGTGGACGTTGATCCCTCGCAGGCTTCTGCTGAACCACCAAAACAGGCGAAATATTATTCCAGCCAGAATACTCTTGCCTCAAATCCGAATACCCAATTTGAACGACTGAACCCGGAGATTAAAGGGAGTCAGGAACAGGTCCCGAAAACCTCGGACAATACATTGCGGCCGGATCCAACTCCCGCACCTCCCAAAGCTCCGTAAAAAAATAATCTTAAGGTCATCAAACCTGATAACAAAACTCAGCCTGCGCCTCCACAGCAGAACGAACAAAAAACGGAACCGAAGCCCGAACCGAAAAGGACTGAGGAGCCACCGGTGAAACAAGAGAAGGGAGATTTGCTGGTCGCGCGCGCCGCACCGCCCGACCAACCTCAGCCGAAACCCCAACCCCAGGAGAGCAGTAAACCGCGCCCGAGGACTTTGGCGGAAGCACGAGCGCAAAAAGGTCTTCCACCCGGCGAAAAGATGAAGATGGAGGGAGGCACTCGCCGCTTTTCGATGGACAGCAACCTCGATGTGAAGGCAACTCCGTTCGGTTCCTACGACGCTGCATTCATCGCGGCAGTTCGGCAGCGTTGGTACAGCCTGCTCGACCAGCGGGATTATGTTGGGAGTTCGGCGGGTAAAGTGACACTCGAATTTCGCTTGAACAAGGATGGGCGGATCCTCGATATGCGTGTGGCGGAGAGCACGGCGCCGGAGTTTTTGGAATGGATGTGTCAGCGGGCCGTGCTCGACCCGGCTCCATACATGCCGTTTCCGCCGGACATGAGGAAAATGTATAATTCAGATTCACGCCCGATACGTTTTACGTTTTATTACAACCAGTGATTGCATGGCAGGTACACAGGAAAGTCATGCTATTCCGTCGAACACGGGCGCTATGAAATGCGTCCCTTACGTTAAAAGTAGCTTGTAAATAAATTTATGTGGGAGTTTTTGAAAGCTGGCGGGCCGGTGATGTTTTTGTTGCTGGCGACGTCGATTGTGGCGGTGGCCTTCATCATTGAGCGTGGACTTGCATTGCGCTGGTCGCGCGTGATTCCACCGGAAGTGGAGGAGGCCGCTGAACGCGTGACGCGCAAGGAGGATTTACAGCGTCTCGGACAAATCTGTGAAGCGCATCCATCGCCAATGAGCAATTTGATCAAGACCGCCCGCGAGCATCTGTCCTGGCCCCGGCAGGAAAATGTCGACTCAATCGAAACTCGCGCGCGCCATGAAGTCGTTAAACTGGAGCGAGGGATCGTTGTGCTGGAAATTGTGGTGGGCATCGCCCCGCTCATGGGTTTGATCGGCACCTTGCATGGGTTGATCTCGCTCTTTGCGGGCTTGGGGAATGTTGGCATTTCGGATAACGCCGCATTGGCGAAAGGGATTTCGATCGCGCTGAATACCACTTTGATGGGTTTGATCGTGGCGATCCCTTCATTGATCGCATGGAGCTTCTACAATAAGCGCGTGGAAACGTTGGCTGTGGAAATGGAAAGTATCTGCGACCAATTCCTCCGCAACCAGTATCGGGGAGGCGAGAAAGGCCCAAAATAAATGCGGTTCACCACGCGCAAGCAACGGCAGGCACCCGCCGTGATCATCATTTCGCTGATCGATATTTTGATCGTGCTTCTGATCTTCCTGATGGTCACGACCACGTTTAAGCAATTCCCAGCGGTAAAGCTCACTTTGCCCGAAGCGAAACAACCAAAACAGGGGGTGGCAGACCAGGAGCCAATGATTGTCACCGTGGCAACGAATGAGCCGCATTATTACTTAAACACGCGTCCAATTACTTTGAGCAAGCTGCAGGAGGAATTCATTCGACGCGTCGCCGCAAACTCGAATGCGACAGTCACCATCCGGTCCGATACTCACGCCGCTTTTGGCGATTTTTTAAAGGTTGTGGAGGCAGCAAATGCTGCGAAAATAAGGAGTTCAGTGAGCGTTTTGGTTCAACCTGCCGGAAAATGATCAAGGTAGCTGTATTCGATGCGAAACGGTATGACCGGGAGTACCTGG
>JBQCGE010000386.1:0-4568 GCA_051955955.1 Verrucomicrobiota bacterium | reverse complement strand
GCTGGCGGGGAATGCTGTTGTCATCAAGCCGGCTTCGCAAACACCCGCGCTGACGCTGGAAGTGGCCCGGGCCTTGAGTGAGGCGGGATTGCCGAAGGGAGTTTTGAACGTGGTGGTCGGTGAAGGTCGAGCGGTGGGTGGGGAACTTGCGACGAATTCAAAAGTGGCAGGGCTGTCATTCACTGGATCGTATAAAGTTGGGATTCAAATTTACCAGCAACTTGCGGCGCGGATGGCGCGGGCGCAGATGGAAATGGGCGGGAAGAATCCGACGTTCGTGCTGGCGGATGCGGACCTGGACCTCGCGGCGACGCTGGTGGTCAAAGCGGGTTTCGGATTGACCGGCCAGGCTTGTACGGCAACGAGCCGGGTGATTGTGGAGCGGAGCGTGGCGGCGGCGTTGACCGAGAAAATTGCGGCACGCGCGAAGGCCCTCAAAGTGGGGAATGGACTACAGCAGGGAATTGAAATGGGGCCCGCGGTTAACCAGCAGGAGCTGGATGGAAACTTTGAATTTATTGATTCCGCTTTGAAGGAAGGAGCGGAACTGGTTTGTGGCGGGAAACGCTTGAGCACGGGAGACCTGGCGCACGGGTTTTTTATGGAGCCGACGGTAATAGGGAATGTCACGCCGAAGATGCGAATCGCGCGAGAGGAAGTGTTCGGGCCGGTGGTTGCCATCATGCCGGTGGAGAATTTTGAGGAGGCTTTGGGCGTAGCCAATGGAGTGGATGTGGGTTTGTCGGCATCGATCGTGACGCGGGATCTGAAGACGGCGTTGGAATATACCGACCGGATCGAAGCAGGAGTGGTGAAAGTAAACCAGATCTCGACCGGCCTGGCATTGCAAGCCCCTTTTGGTGGAATGAAAAAATCGAGCACGGACACGTTCAAGGAGCAGGGGGCTTCGGCGACTGATTTCTATTCTCGGGTCAAAACCGTTTACCTCGATTACTCCGCTTAAGTTCAGTTTCAGATTTTCATGCGTTCCGAACTTTTAAAAAATGTCAGCCGTATTGTCGTCAAGCTTGGGA
This sequence comes from Verrucomicrobiota bacterium, assembly GCA_051955955.1. Taxonomy (GTDB): domain Bacteria; phylum Verrucomicrobiota; class Verrucomicrobiia; order Limisphaerales; family SXQI01; genus DASVNK01. The sequence continues at coordinate 3,534 of JBQCGE010000386.1, read as the reverse complement.
CGGGTGTCCTGACCGACAGTAAAAAACAGCCGGATGCGGCGCAGATGGAGCAACTGGTGGCGCAGGTTGCGGCTCAACGCGCCGCGGGGCGCGAAGTGGTGCTGGTGTCATCGGGAGCAGTGGGAGCGGGGATGGGTGTGCTGGGCCATGCGAAGCGTCCGTCGGAATTGGCGGAATTGCAGGCATGCGCGGCGGTGGGGCAATCGCGGTTGATGTCCACTTACGAAACGCTTTTTGCCAAACATGGGCTGGGAGTGGCCCAGGTGTTGTTGACGCATGATGATTTGCAGCATCATGAGCGGCATCTGAACGCGCGGAATACGCTGGTGCGTTTGTTGCAGCATGGGATTGTGCCGATCATCAACGAGAACGACGCCGTCTCCTTCACGGAAATTAAATTTGGGGATAACGACAAACTTTCCGCGCTTGTGGCGTGCCTTTTGCCCGCGGATTTGCTGGTGATTTTGACCACGGTGGAAGGAGTCATATTTAACTTCGGGAAACCGGACGCGAAATTGGTTTCAGAAATTCCTGAAATTACTCCCGAAATCGAAGCTATGGCGGGTGGGACGACGAGCGCGACGGCTGTTGGAGGAATGACGAGCAAAATCGAAGCGGCGAAGATTGTCGCCCGAGCGGGAATTCCGCTGGTGATTGCGCCGGGGAAAAAATCGGATGTGCTGGAGCGAGTGCTGGGGCGTGAAGATGAGGGGACTTTGTTCGTGCCCAACGAGCGACGATTGGCGAGCCGGAAGCGGTGGATCGCGTTTTTTCATTACCCGAAAGGATCGGTTTATGTGGATGAGGGAGCGCGCCGAGCGTTGCGGGAGCAAGGCAAGAGCCTTTTACCGCCGGGGATCACGCGGTGCGAAGGAGACTTTCACAGCGGTGAAGTGGTGCGGGTGTGTGATCTGAACGGGACTGAATTCGCTCGCGGGATGATTGACATCAACGCCGAGCAAATCCGCTTGAAGCAAATGCCGAAGGAGGAAGTGATCCATCGCGACAATTTAGTGATCCTATAGCGAGATGATTAAATTCAAGAAATCGAAATCGGCAATCAACGACCTGCTGCGAATCATGGCGGATTTGCGGTCGGAGCAGGGTTGCCCCTGGGATCGAGAGCAGGATCATGAAAGCCTGAAGTTCCACGCGGTGGAGGAAGTTTATGAGCTGATGGATGCCATTGAGGCGGGGGACGATCATGAAATGCGGGAGGAGCTTGGCGATCTTCTGTTGCAGGTGGTTTTTCACGCGCAATTAGCGAACGAGCGGGGGGCTTTCGATTTCGAGAGCGTGGCACGTGAAGTGGTCGAGAAACTCTTGCGACGACATCCGCATGTGTTTGGGAATTCGGATGCGAAAACCGTGGACCAGGTTTGGGCGCAATGGGACCAGATTAAACGGGGAGAAAAGCAGGGAACCGTGCGGGAACGGCATTCGGCTTTGGACGGTGTGCCTCGACATTTGCCGTCATTGATGCGGGCGGAAAAGCTGGTGAAGAAAGCGCGAAAAGCCAAAGTGATTTCGGGAGAAGAGAAGAAAAAGAGGTCACGCAGCGAAGTAGGGGAACGGCTTTTTGAACTGGTGAGTTATGCGCAAAGCCAGGGCTGGTCGGCTGAAGATTTATTGAGGGGACGGGTTCAAAAAGTCGAGCGTGAATGGAGGCGGAAGGAAAGAGTTAGGGAGAAAGAGGAAAAGGCATGAACGGCTGCCTGGGTTGATTCAAGGGATAGTGGTGATACGGGATTTTTGAATGGAAGCCTTATCATCAAATCAAATTGAGCAGTTTGTTGAACAGGGGTTTGTGTGCGTTGAGGAGGCGTTTCCTCTGGAACTGGCATCGGAGGGGCGAAGGATTTTGTGGCAGGAGATGGGTTGTGATCCTGCGGATCGCTCGACGTGGACGCGACCGGTGGTTTGGCTTTGGGAGCATTCCGAGGAACCTTTTCGGCAGGCGGTGAACAATCCGATCCTACATGGAGCATTCGATCAACTGGTTGGGAAAGATCGCTGGCTGCCACGAGAAGGTTTGGGAACATTCCCGGTCCGATTCCCCACCACGAGTGACACCGGCGATACCGGATGGCATGTGGACGCGAGTTTTTGTGGGGAGGATTCCAACCCGAATGATTTTTTATCGTGGCGAGTGAATGTGCGCTCGCGAGGAAGAGCGTTGCTGATGCTGTTCCTGTTTTCCGATGTGGGTGAGGAAGATGCGCCGACACGGATTCGGGTGGGATCACATTTGGAAGTGGCGCGAATGCTGGCCGATGCAGGCGAAGCGGGATTGCGTGCAGGAGAATTGGATTACGGCAGGACTGATGGTTGCGAGGAAGTGCTGGCGACTGGAAGTGCGGGGACAGTTTATCTTTGTCACCCATTTTTGGTCCATGCTGCTCAACTAAATCGTGGGACAGATCCGCGATTCATGGCACAACCTCCGCTACTGCCGAAGGGGCAATTGGAATTGGAGCGAGCGGGTCTGACGGGGTTTTCGCCTGTTGAATGGGCTATCCGACGAGGACTTGGACGGCAGTGAATAGAATTGAGATCGGAAGGGGTTGTTGGGGGCGGCTGCTATAAACATGCCGCTCCTGCGGAGCTTGGAAGTATTTAAAGACGCACCGTGCTACCCAGATAACGCTCCGAACGGAACTCGCGGGTGTATCTCGGTTCTGGCATTTATCCCGCAGAGCGTAAGAGTAAGGAAAAGCCGCCTGAGTGAACAAGCGGCTTGTTGTGTCCAATACAAAGCAGCGATGACCAAAAAGCTGCGAGTGAAGGTAGAGCAGTGATTGTGCCAGAATTGGGAATGAGGATGAGAGAGAGTTGCCTGAACGTGCGGGGGAGGATACGATGCGATTGTGCGACTGCTGGTGGTAGAGGATGACAGGAAGATCGCGTCCTTTGTGGTCAACGGGTTGAAGCAGAATGGGTTTGCCGTGGATCACGCGAGCAACGGGGACGATGCGTATGCGCTTGCGAGCGCAACGCCGTATGACGCGGCGATTGTGGATGTGATGATTCCGCGGATGGATGGGATTGCGCTGGTGGAGAGTTTGCGGCGCGAGGGGGTGAAAGTTCCGGTTATTTTTCTCAGCGCGAAAGGTTCCGTGGAGGACCGTGTTCGCGGGCTTCAAAGCGGAGGCGATGATTATCTCACCAAACCGTTTTCATTTACTGAATTGCTGGCGCGAGTGCAGGCGTTGATTCGCCGATCAACGGAAGCAGGCGCGGAGAGCACGCGGATTGTGGTGGGGGATTTGCAAATGGATTTGCTCACACGGCAAGTGACTCGTGGAGGAAAAAGAATTGAGCTTCAACCTCGGGAATTTTCGTTACTGGAATATTTGATGCGAAACGCAGGGAAGGTGGTGACCAAGACGATGATCCTGGAGCATATTTTTGACTACAGCTTTGATCCTCAAACGAATGTGGTGGATGTGCTGGTGCATCGCTTGCGAGGAAAGGTGGACAAGGAATTTCCAGATAAGCTGATTCACACCTACCGAGGGATGGGTTACTCCTTGA
>JBQCGE010000385.1:0-15553 GCA_051955955.1 Verrucomicrobiota bacterium | reverse complement strand
CGCGGGGTGGAAGTGCGTGTTTTGATCGATGATGCCGGGGCACGGTATTCCTGGCCATCAATTGTGCGGTGTTTGAAGGAATATGACGTTCCTTACCGGAGGTTTTTACCGACTCTTGCGCCCTGGAGGTTGATGACGATGAACATGCGGACACACCGAAAGATTTTGGTGACCGACGGGCAGGTTGGATTCACGGGAGGCATGAACATTCGGCAGGGACATGTGCTGAGGGAGCCTACAAAACGGCATGTTCAGGATTTGCACTTCAAAGTGGAGGGACCGGTGGTTGGCCAATTGCAGGAGGCATTTGCAAGTGATTGGTATTTTTGTTGTCGCGAACGTTTGGAAGGGTTGGATTGGTTTCCAGAACTGCAACCACACGGGAAGGTGATTGCCCGAACCCTTGCTGCCGGGCCTGATAGCGATTTCGAAAAGCTGCGCTGGGCGATCCAGGGAGCGCTCGCGTGCGCGGAACGGCGAGTGATGATTGTCACCCCTTACTTCATTCCGGATCAATCGATCATTTCCGCCTTGAATGTGGCGGCGATGCGTGGAGTGGCAGTCGATATCGTGCTCCCTTCGCATAACAATCTTCCTTATGTGGATTGGGCATCTCGGGCGATGTGGTGGCAAGTGTTGGAACGGGGTTGCCGGATTTGGCTCACCCCACCGCCATTCGATCATTCGAAGTTATTCCTGGTGGATGATGCGTGGGCGATGATTGGATCCGCGAATTGGGACACGCGGAGCCTCCGGCTTAATTTTGAATTGAACCTGGAATGCTACGGGCGGGAGTTTTCGACCGAAGTGGAACGGCTGATACTCCGGAAGATGATCGATGCCCGTGAAGTGACCCTGGAGGAAATGGACCAGAGACGACTGACGACGCGTTTAAGGGACGGTTTGGCCCGACTTTTGGCGCCGTATTTGTAGTCAACTTAGCATTAGCAACTCGAAGGACTTTCGTTGAGGACGTGGATGCAGTGAGGGATTGCGCCTTTGACGAATCCGAGGCATTCGACCGCGCCGCTGGGTTTGCCGGGGAGACAAACGACGAGGGTGCGATCGACAACGACGGCGAGATTGCGTGAGAGGATGGCATTAGCGGTGATACGCATGGACTCGATGCGCATGATTTCACCGAAGCCGGGAAGTTCGCGAGAGGCAATTTCGCGAACGGCTTCGGGGGTGACATCGCGAGGAGCCACACCGGTGCCACCCGTGGTGAGGACAAGCTGCGCGCCGCGGGCGATTTGCTCGCGAATGGCACGCTGGATATCTCGCTTTTCGTCCGGGACGAGGAGTTCGGAAACGACTTCCCATTCATAACCTTCGGCCGCGCGTTTCAAGGCGGGGCCGCCAAGGTCATCGTACAAGCCCTTGGAAGCGCGGTCTGAAATGGTGATGATGCCGACGAGAATTTTTGCTTTCATTTTTTCGTTTTGGATACGAGGCGAATGTTTTGGATGGTCATCTGTTTATCCACCGCTTTGCACATATCGTAAATGGTGAGCGCGGCGGTGGAGACGGCGGTGAGGGCTTCCATTTCAATGCCGGTTTGGGCGAAAATCTTTGCGGAGGCAGTAATTTGGATTCGGTCCCGAGAGGGTGGAATTGCGAAATTCACCTCACAATGCGTAAGCGGCAAAGGATGGCAGAGCGGGATTAACTCACCGGTTTTTTTGGCTGCCATGATCCCAGCAACGCGAGCGACTGCGAGGACGTTTCCCTTTGCCACCTGGTCTTGCTGAATCAAATCCACAGTGGAGCTCTGGAGCAGAATTTCCCCTGAGGCAATGGCTTCGCGATGTTGGGCGGGTTTGGCGGAGACATCAACCATCGAGGCTTCGCCTTTGGAATCGAGATGGGTCAATTTCGGTGTCATTGCGGGAGTGATGTAATGGCCTGCTTCCAATCGTATATGACCGTGCGCATTTGTTCAGCAGCGTTGAGGCGCGGTTTAACAAATCGTGGAGTGAACCACGGGAAGAGGCCGAGTAGATCGTAGGTAACAAGAATTTGCCCGTCGCAATCGGTTCCGGAGCCGATTCCAATTGTGGGAATGGGGATGCGCGCGGTCATCTCTTTTGCCACGGGAGGAGTGACAAGCTCCAAGACGACGGCAAACGCGCCCGCGTTCGCCAGAGCGAGGGCATCATCGATCAGTGCAGCGCGTTCCTGGTCCGCTTTGCCTTTGACGTGGTAACCGCCTTCCTCAAGGACGCTTTGAGGGAGCATTCCGAGATGGCCAATAAAGGGAATGCCGTGCCGGCAAATTGCTTCAACCTGAGGGAGAATCGAGCGGCCCCCTTCCGCCTTAACCGCATCGGCGCCCGCTGCGATGAGGCGTTCGGCATTGCGCAAGGCAGCCTCGGGCGTTTCGTAGGAACGATACGGCAAATCGGCGGCGAGCAGGGCGCGAGGTTTGGCACGCGCGGCGGCTCGCAAATGATGCTCGATGTGGTCCATGGTAACCGAAGTGGTATCCGGAAACCCAAGCACAACCATCCCGACTGAATCACCGACTAAAATCAGCGGGATGCCTGCTTCATCGAGCAGTTTGGTCATGGGGAAATCGTAAGCGGTGAGGGCGGGGATTTTGACCCGGCCTTTCATTTCGCGGATATCGCTGGGCGAGATGCGACTCATGACAAAGGGTATTCATAAGTGGCTGGTGAAGGAAAAGCAAAGGGAGAGAAAAATTCAAAAGTCCGGAGTGCTGGTTTCCAATAAAAGGAGACTGCCAAATTAAGCAGTTCGAGGCGTTCGATAGCGGATTGCGATGAGCGCGATCATTCCAACGAGCAAGGCACCCGTTACTCCCGTGACGCCGCTGCCGCGGACGTGCGGAAAGAAGTATACCGACGCGGCACCAATGGCTGGACCGCCAAAAATTCCCGCGCCGATTGCTGCTTCGTGGAAGCCACCATGTTCTCCTTTGGTGTCACTCGCATGCATGGAGTAATAGAGTGAGGAGTAATAAATCAGCCCGAGGCACCAGCCGAAAATGATTTGGACCAGGACAATGAGCCAGAGATGACTCAGGAGGAGCATGCCAGCGAAACAGAGGAGCATGCCGAAATAACTTAAAATCAGGTAGCGGAATCGATAATGCCAGCGTTCCCACACGGCCAGGATTGCGAAGGTGAACATGCGGGAGAAAAACCAAATGGAACAAAAGAACCCCGCCTGGCGCGGGGAGAGGCCGAGACGGCTGGCGAGATCAGGAATGAGCGGGATGGCCGCGTTGATAGCGATATAAGCAAGTGGGTTGGCCAACCATGCCATTTTCAGGAACAGTTTCCCCTGGGGATGAGGCGCTTCCTTGTGGGTGGATGGAACTTCGACTTTGGACAGGCGTTCCCACTCTGGTGCAATGCGCCAGACGACAAGCAATTCGAGGCAGAAAAGAATAGCGGGAATCCAATAAATGCTGCGCCACCCGAGTGATTCCGCAATAGCACCACCGGAGAAGTATGCGATAGCACCGCCTGCTGCCCAGATGAAATTATAGATTCCAATTACGCGAGGGAGTTTGGAAGGGAGCTGTTTCTCGCAGATCAGCGCCTCAATGTTAGCCCAGGTCAGGCAAACACCAAAGGTCCAGCCAATCATCCAGAGAATAGTTGGGCCGACCTCCGTAAAGAAAACTCCGCCCATCATGGAAACAATCATAATCCAGAGGCCGAGGCGAATTGCGTTCAGATAGCCACGGCGTTGGCCAAAGCGTCCTCCTGCCCATGCGGCGAAAATGTAGAGGAAACCATTGAGCGCACAGACCAGCAGGTTTTGAAAATTGGTGAAGCCGTGCTGGGTCTTGAGAAAGAAAAAGAGGTAATTGAAGTAGAAGGCGGCGGCGAGGCCATTCAGGCCTTCCAACAAATAAATGCCGAGATCGAAACGGGAGCGATTCATGATCTCGCGGTTGAGAGCTCTTCAATTGCTTTGCGGCAATACCATTTAACAGCGTTGCTCATCGGGGGCTGAAGTTGGTCGAGTTCCTCAGAAGAGCGCCAGCAGATATCATGGTGCTCCGCCTCGGCCAGCGTAACATCCCCTTTGTGAGGGCGTGCCCAATAGATCATGCCGATGTGGTCATGCGTATCGGAGATGCGGTGAATATCGACGAAGCGCGGGGCGATCAAGGCGATGGTTCCGGGCTCTGTGGTCGGAGGGCGTTCGCCGATCAATTCAACTTCGAGGCCGCTCTCTTCAAATGCTTCGCGGAGTGCGGCCTGTTCCGGGTTTTCATCGAGTTCGATATGGCCACCAATAGGAAGCCACTTGTTGAGCTTTCGATGGTGCACCAGGAGGACCTTGCCGGCATGGACAATAAAGATAGCGACTGTGAAATCGATCTTGTCATGAATATGAGGCATGGCGGGCGGACTTTGGAGCGGAACAACGGGTTCGTCAATATTGGGGCGAGTCTTGTCGGGAATCAGGAAGGACCGGGACGGCACCCCGAATTCGCAGAAGGCTGTAAGTTTGGGGGGCCTGATTGTGCGCAGAGGGTGAGCAGAGGGCGCTTGTAAATCGGCCATGACAAGGCGAGCATAGAGGCGAATGGGAGAATTGAACCTACATCCACCTGAGCACCCGCGCTTTCCACGTAATGCGGATGCGATTCAGGATCCGCACCGAACTCCCACGGAGCACGAGCGGGAAATCCTGGACGTGTTCATGCGGTACAAAGCCGTGCCGGACTTTGACTCGCTGGCAGCACCGAGCGAAGAGCAGCTTGAAGCTGCGAGTGAACGCATTGAAAAGATCGCAGAGCAGGAAAGTGATCCCTTGAAAGATCAGGATGAGCGCGTGCTCGATCTTCTGCGGTTGATTGGCGATTACCCGGAGGTGTTTGGGAAGGTGGGATTTTTTCTCGCGGCGGAAATCATGAACGCCGCAAAAAATAACATCGAGACGAGCGAATTTCGCCGCGCCTTTTATGAAGAATACACGCCGATGATCCCGCAGATCCGGGATTATCTAAAAAACGTGGCAAACCTGCGCCGGCGCGGTACTCGTGTGAAATACTCGCCTGCGAATGTGCCTCAAGGGCAATGGGGAAGCGCGGAAAGGCGCGCCGCGGCCAAGGAGCAGATGGAGTTGGTGCAAGGGATGGCGGATTTTTACGTGATGGAGAAATTCTGGCGCACCCTTGAGATCGTTTGCGCCTATCCGGATTTTTTCAGCAAGGAGCAGTTCGAGCAACTCAGCACTCGGAAAGGAATTGAGCAGGCGTGGCGGGCGCATCTGGCCAAGGCACGGCAGGATTTAACCTATTACAAGACTATTTTGAACACCGGAACCCTATTCCGGCAAATGGTGGATTCTGCGCTGGATGTGCTGCGCACAATCATTCGCGAGCGGCGCAATGAGGCTGGCGGCGGGACTACGGATGAAAATACTTCGGCGGCTTAAACCTTCCTGGGGTTGTTCAGGGAGTATCGACCTGTTTCCTGGATGAACGTGAGGGCCAGAGCGAGAGCATCGGCTGCATCGGGTGCTGGTGGTTCCGCGAGGCGGAGCATGCGTTGAACCATTTTTGCGACGGCGGATTTCTGAGCGGCACCGTAACCAACTATTGCCTGCTTCACCTTGCGAGGGGCCATTTCAAAGATTTCCAGCCCGGCTTCAGCCGCATCAACCAAACTGGCTCCTCGCGCTTCACCCATGATGAGAGCCGTTTGGAAATTTTGTGCGTAAAAGAGGCTTTCAATGATGCAGACGCTCGGCTGGTGCCGTTTAATAGCATCACGGAGTGTTTGAGCTATGAGAACGAGGCAACGGGAACGTTCCCACGTGGCGGGGCAACGGATTGTCCCGGAATCCAGCAAGGTCGGTACTGGTTTGCCCAAGCGAATGATTCCGAAACCGGTGCCTCGTAACGACGGGTCGATGCCAAGGATAATTTGGTGAGTGGACTTCGCGGCAGAGCAGGGAGTGGCTGAAGTGGAAAGCGGGACTGCTGAAGGTTTTGGGCGAGCGGAACCGCCAAGGCGGGAACGCATTTTTTCAAAATCCTGAGGAGAAATACCCATGAAATACCGGAGGGATTAAATAGAAAAAGGGTTCCCAAAGAAAGGTTAACTTCGGGAACCCGTTGAATTTTTTTACGATTAGACCTTCTCGATTGGAATGTCCATTTTGGCTTCCGATTCGTAAGTGATCGGTGCCAGCTCATGGCGATCTGGTCCAGTGGTGATCTTGCGAGTCTTCTCGTCGAAGAGGCAGGCGACACCAAAGCGTTGCGACATTTCGGCCATTGAAATGACGGTTTGCACGCGAGTAGCGAGTTCGATATTGCAATTCGGCAGTTTGTTATCGCGAATGCAGTTGAACCAATTCGCCTCGTGAGGCCCGAGCTGAACGCCACTGGGTTGGATGTTTTCGATAGTTTCCGGATCGATTTCGTCTGCGAAAACTTTCTCGGGTTTGAGTTCCAACCGGTTATTGCCGAAGTAGAGCGTGGCATGATGGCCGCGCATTACGCTGGGCAATCCCTGTTCATTCACACTGCTGCTCGTGACCATGAGGCAGAGGCCGCTTGGAAACTCGGCAAGGAGCTGAATGTTTTCTGGAACGGTGCGGCGGTAAGTACCTGGAGTGTTCGAATCGGTATGGAAAGCGGCATTGCCGATGCAGACCACACGGACCGGGTATTCCGGTGTACCTGCCGCAATCATGAGCGGGTGCAGGCGATGCGGAACGAGGTCGCCGAGCAGACCGGCGCAGTATGGAGTGTATTTACGCCAGCGGAAGAAGTGGTCGGCATTGAAATCTGCTGTATCGGGATGCAGAACCTGGCCGCGCCATGTTTTCCAATCGATATTGTCGGACTTGGCATCGGGATCAATGGCGTAGTTCCATTCGCCCTTGGGACTGTTCCGCATGTAGGAATCCTGCCCGAGGACAAGAGGCCCAATTTTCCCGGCTTTGACCAATTCAGCAGCCTTGTGTCATACGCCATCAGAGCAGCCTTGCGAACCGACCTGGAGAACCTTGCCGGTTTTCTTAACGGCATCGTGAAGTTTGAAAGCTTCGTCAAGGTAGCGAGTCATCGGCTTTTCGACATAGACATGTTTGCCGGACTCCATTGCTGCAATGGAACAGGGAGTGTGCCAATGATCGACCGTGGCGATGGTCACTGCATCGATATCCTTTTGGGCGAGAAGTTCGCGGAAATCGGCGTAGGCCTTGCAATTGCCGCCGACCGTTTTCTGGGCTGAGTCGAGACGCTTTTTCCAGACATCGCAAACAGCGGCGATTTCGATATTATTCTTCGAAGCGTCGTTTTTCTGGGAATTGACGTGAGCCATGCCCTGTCCGCCTACGCCGATGAAGCCGACGACGATTTTGTCGTTTGCACCGATCACATTGGCTGACGGGGATTGATTCTGGCCATAAACAGGCACTTTGATGAAACCGGTTGCGGCGACTGCAGCTGCCGCAGAGGCTGTTTTTTTGAGAAAATCCCGGCGTGAATCCTGGCCGGATACAGGTGATTTGTCATTTCGCTCCATAGTACGTCTTTCTAATCACGAGGTGAATGGAGCGAAAGTAAGTGGATTCCAGAGAGGGGTCAAGAAGCCAAAACCAGCGGCGGCTCTTAAAAATAGCTGGAGTGGTGTGCGAAATGGCTGTCGCTGGCGAAGAAGCTGAAAACCTTGAGTTTTTAACGAACGCTGGGAGACTGCCGGGCAGGTTGATGAGAAAAGTCCTGTTAATCGATGATGACGCGAATTTTCGCGAGCTTCTGCATCCTTTGATTGAAAGCGGCGGCTGGCAGGTAATCCAGGCGGCCAATGGCGAGGAGGGATTGAAAATGGCTTTGGAACATCAGCCAGATGTGGTGCTCTGTGATTTGTTGATGCCGCAAACCAATGGGTTTCAATTTTGCCGGGCACTCAGCTCCAAGCGCTCTCTTCTTCCGAAAACACGAATTATCATTACCTCCGGGAGCGGTTATGAGATTGACCGGATCAATGCTTTAGAGTCGGGGGCGGATGATTTTCTGCGGAAGCCAATCAAGGCCGAGGTTTTGTTAAGAAAACTGGAGGAGTTGGCCGGAAGCAGCATAACAACCGGGGAATCGTTGGAAGTTGAATCGAAACGATTGCCGATGGGAGAGACGCGACTGAAGTTCTGGGGCGTGCGGGGATCCATTCCTGCACCGGGCCCGCGAACGGTTTATTATGGGGGCAATACCTCCTGCGTGGAAATACGCGCGGATGGTGAGCTGATCATCCTGGATGCCGGGACGGGGATACGCGAGCTGGGACAGGCATTGCAGAAGGAATGGGGGAACGAGCCGATGCGGCTGAACCTGTTGATCTCGCATACGCATTGGGATCATATCCAGGGATTTCCATTTTTTGCGCCGGCGTATGATTCGCGGAACCAGGTGAAGATTCTTGCGTTTGAAGGTTCTCGGAAAGGAGTGGAATCAACCTTATCCATACAGATGGAGAGCCCATATTTTCCCATCAGCATGCGGGAGATGCCGGGCAACATTGAATTTGTGGAGTTAAAAAATCTGGATTTCAACATTGGCGCGGTCCAGGTGAAAGCGGCTTTCATGAATCATCCGGGGATTTGCGCGGGATATCGATTGTTCACCCGTTCCGGTTCAATCGCCTATTTCCCCGACAATGAATTGTATGGGCGGTATCGAAGCGAAAAGGGAACCAGCGGGAGTGGGGATACGGAACGATTCGCGCGGGCGCAGGATAATAGATTGATTGAATTCATCCAGGGGGCCGATGTGGTGATCTCGGACGCGCAATATGATCCGCAGGAATACCGGAAGCATGTTGGCTGGGGGCATAGCTGCTCGGAGGATGTTGTGGCAATTGCGATGAAAGCGGGAGTGAAACAGCTCTTTTTATTTCATCATGACCCGGACCATTCGGACGAGGATATTGCGCAAATGCTGGCAGGAGCGCGGCGGCAGATTGCAGCGGCAGGGAGCGCGATGCGAGTGGAGGCAGCGCGGGAGGGAGTGGAAATCGTGCTGGGTTAATTCTCTTCAGCAACGCAGCGGACGAACTAAACGGGCAATTACAAAGGAAAAAAGGAAAATAAAAAAGGGAGCAAAAGCTCCCCATGGTTTTTTGCTTGGATTTTTTAAATAGATCAGCTTTGCGCGAGCAGTTCACCCTCCGCATCCATGATGGATTTGTTGATTCTCGCGGCCGCGGCAGTGAGGCGCGCAACTTTCATGAAGTCACCCATGCGAGTCGCCTGGAGCGAGGCCTGGCGGACTTGATGGAGTTCGCGTTTCAAACCTGTGATCATTTCTGGTGTAATCTTCGCGGTCATTTGTTTTCCTTTCTGTCGTCCTTAAATAATAATCAATCCGATAGTATGTTTCTTGTATGGGTAAGGTTATAATTCGAATCCAAAAACGAATCCATCGGGAGTGTCCCTGAAACGATTCACTCAGGGTGCCCTGATGCCCGATAAAGGAAAAGTAGAGTGGACATCCGAAAAGACCCTTGGTGCCGAATGGACGTGAAGAATGGCTTTGAGCGGGAATGGGATACGAAGAGACTAAGACACACAAGGCAGGTTTGACGCATGGGTACAAAAATGGAAGAAGGGGGTGTGCCTCCGATACTTGAAGCCCAGGGACTCAGCAAAACGTACGCAACCGGCGAGAGCAAATTAACGGTGCTGGACGCGGTTTCCTTTGTAGTTGAAGAAGGCGGATCATGCGCAATTGTTGGGCCGTCGGGGAGTGGAAAAACCACTTTGCTGGCTTTATGCGCCGGATTGGACACGCCGAGTTCCGGGAAAATTGTGCTCGCCGGGACCGAGTTGGGTTCAATGGACGAGGATGCACGGGCGAGGCTGCGAGGGGAGAAGACCGGTTTTGTTTTTCAAAATTTTCAACTGCTTCCGACGTTAACGGCCCTGGAAAATGTGATGGTGCCGCTGGAATTGAGAGGGGAACGCGGTGTGCGAGGCCAGGCGGTGGAACTGCTTCAAAAAGTTGGATTAGGAGGGCGTTTGGACCATTATCCCGTGCAGCTTTCGGGAGGCGAACAGCAACGTGTGGCGCTGGCGCGGGCATTTATGAATCGCCCAAGAATCCTGTTCGCGGATGAGCCAACGGGGAACCTGGATAATGACACGAGCGAGAAGGTTATTCAGCTTTTGTTTGAATTGAATCGCTCGCTCGGGACGGCACTGGTGCTGGTGACACATGATCTCGAACTGGCAGCCAAAGCAGGGCGGGTCATTCGGCTGAAATCGGGCCGATTGGTTGAGGACCGAGCAGTGGAGGCGCCTTTGCCATGAGTTTGCTCCGGGCGTTCTTCAACGGGTGGACCTGGCGAATGGCCTGGCGGGACACGCGCGCGAGCCGGGCGAAGTTGCTGCTTTTCTCCTCTTCAATTGTAATCGGAATTGCGGCGCTGGTTGCGATCAGTTCCTTTGGGCAAAACCTGCGAGCCACGATTGAAACCCAGGCGAAATCGTTGCTTGGGGCGGACCTTGCATTGACTTCGCGCGACCCCTTCACGCCGGAGATGGAGGACTTATTTCGAAAAATCGGGGGCGAACAATCTCGCGAAGTGATTTTCTCTTCGATGGTGTTTTTCCCGAAATCGGGCGGAACGCGGATGGTGCAGGTCCGGGCGTTGGGCCAGGGCTTTCCGTATTATGGCGAGTTCGAGACCGAACCTTCATCCGCGTTTGGTTCATTCCATCAGGAAGATGGAGCATTGGTGGAGCAAACCTTGCTGATGCAATTCAATTCGAAAGCGGGGGACCCGGTGAAAGTAGGGCAATTGGAACTGCCGATTGCGGGTTCGATTCTAAAGATTCCTGGTGAGAACGCGATGTTTTCAACCATTGCCCCGCGCGTTTATATTCCGCTGAAGTTGCTGGAGCAGACCGCTTTGCTGCGGGAGGAAAGTTTGGCGCGATACAAGGTCTTTTTTAAATTCCCCCCGTCAAAAGATGTGGAAGCGCTGGTCCGGCGATACCGACCGGAGTTTGAAAAGCTCAATCTGAATCCAGATACGGTCGAAGAACGGAAAGCTGACCTCGGAAATGCCCTTAACAACGTGAACCAATTTTTGAACCTTGGGGGTTTCATCGCGTTGCTCCTGGGTGCGATTGGCATCGCGAGCGCAATCCATGTTCATATCCGGCAGAAGACCGGTTCGGTGGCGGTTTTAAGGTGCCTTGGGTGTTCGGTCGGCCAGACGTTTGCGATTTACCTTCTGCAGGCAATCGTCCTCGGAATGATTGGCGCGATTGTGGGCGCGGCGCTTGGGATTGCGCTGCAATTTACGTTGCCCCGAGTGGCGGCGGATTTCCTGCCATTTCAACTGACGGTTTTTGTGGCATGGGGAGCGGTGCTGCGGGCGATGGGAGCTGGTTTCGCGGTGTCGCTGGTATTCGCGCTATTACCGTTGGTGAGCATCCGGCGGATCTCGCCACTGGCGGTGCTGCGGAATGTGTATGAGAAGCACAAAGGGCTGGACGCTGTGCAGATTGGGTTGGTTGTGGCAATGCTGGTCGGAGTTTTGTTGCTTGCATTGAGCAGCACGACACGGGTGCGATATGCGCTCGGGTTTACCGGCGGAATTGCGGTGGCCTTTGGCGTGCTGGCATTGGCTGCGATTTTGGTGCGAGCGATGGCGCGAAAAATTGTGTCGCCTGGATGGCCATATCCATGGAGACAGGGGTTTGCCAATTTATATCGGCCACAAAACCGAACCTTGCTGTTGCTGCTTTCGCTCGGGCTCGGCGCGTTCCTGGTTCTGACATTATATCGGGTGAACCAATTGCTTTCTGGCGGATTATTCCCGAAAAACCAGGAGGAGCAGCCGAATGCCGCTTTGTTCGACATCCAGGCGGACCAGGTGGCCGGGCTTACTAATTTGTTGCTGGGGCAAAAGCTGCCCGTGATTGCGGATGTCCCGCTGGTGACGATGCGAATTGCATCCATTAAAGGCGAGGATGTCAAAACACTGCTTCGTGATCATTCACGACGGAGCCCGAGATGGGTATTGCGGCGAGAGTATCGATCTACCTACCGCGATACCCTGGATGATTCTGAGCGCTTG
The DNA here is from genome assembly GCA_051955955.1 of Verrucomicrobiota bacterium. Lineage (GTDB taxonomy): Bacteria > Verrucomicrobiota > Verrucomicrobiia > Limisphaerales > SXQI01 > DASVNK01. The sequence continues at coordinate 3,473 of JBQCGE010000385.1, read as the reverse complement.
TTGAAAGGTGAATGGCCGGCGAAGAAAACCGATACTATCCCGGTTTCAGTCGAAGAAGGAATCGCGCGTGACCTGGATCTAAGCCTGGGAGACAAAATTGTTTTCGATATACAAGGGATTTTGCTTACGAACCACGTGGCCGCCATCCGTCATGTTGATTGGAAGCGGATGCAACCGAACTTTTTCATGGTTTTTCCAACAGGCGTTTTGGAGGAAGCCCCCGGGTTTCACATTATTACAACGCGAACGCCTTCGCGGGAAGCATCTGCTGAGATGCAGCGCGCAGTGGTTCAGAAATTCCCGAACGTGTCGGTTATCGACCTGGCGCTGGTACTAGATACGATCGACGCGATTTTGAGCAAGGTTTCGTTTGTTGTGAGATTCATGGCATCGTTCACAGTGGCGACGGGTTTGCTGGTGTTGGTTGCTTCGGTCTTGACGGGGCGGTATCAACGGATGCAGGAGAGCATTTTGTTACGAACGCTCGGAGCGTCGCGTTGGCAGGTGCAAAAGATTTTGCTGGTGGAGTATTTTTTTCTGGGACTGCTTTCCGCAGTCACTGGAGTGCTATTGGCGGAGGGGGCTGCATGGGCTTTGTCGCAATATTTCTTCAAAATAAAGTTCGAAGGGGCAGCTGCGCCGGCGTTGATCACAATCGCGGCGGTCACGTTGCTTACGATTACGACTGGGTTGCTGGCGAATCGCGGGGTGTTGAAAAGATCTCCGCTGGAGATATTGCGCGCCGCGGGTTAGTTAGCTTTACCGGAGTGGGAAAGAAAGAGCCGGCGGGGGCGCCGGTTCGAAACAGGTGAGGCGACTGTTCTCCCCATCAGGGGACGTGGTTGATATTCAAGATATGGGGCCCCCAGTTTTCGAGGCGGAGTGTGCTGTAGGAGCCGGGGCTGATTTCGAAACGATGGAGGAAATCGAGCGGCATCCCGAGATAATAGCAGAGCCCGGCGCGAATGGGATCGCCATGACTGAAAAGGGCAAAGGTGCCGTCAGGCCTGGCGGTGCGGAGCGCCTCGAGTTTGCGAACGAAACGGCATTGGATTTCGATAATGATCTCGCCATTGGGAATGCGCGTGCCGCTGCGATAAGCATTGTAAGTGTTCCAGTGCGTGTCCTGCCGGAGGTCATCCATCAGAGCGCCGTTCCAGTCGCCGAAATCGACCTCGAGAATGTCCGGCTCAATCTGGAGCGCTAGATTGAGAGTGCGGGCGAGTGGTTCAGCGGTTTCGCGGGCACGTTCGAGCGGGCTGCTGATGATTTCGGTAATCCCTGCTCCCGAGAGCTCGCGGGCGAGCGTTTCGGCCTGGGTGCGGCCTTCTGCATTTAAGTGGACATTCGGGAGACGGCCGGCGAGGCCTTTGCCGAGGTAATCGTTGCTGCCGTGTCTGATCAGGTAAAAAGTGGCCATGGTTTATTCGCCGAGCAATTGAATGAGCGCGGCTTCATCGAGAATTTTGATACCGAGTTGCTGGGCTTTGGCCAACTTTGAGCCCGCTTCTTCACCAGCAACAACGAAGTCGGTTTTTTTACTGACGCTGCCAGTGACTTTGCCACCTGCAGCCTCGATTTTTGCGGCAGCCGCATCCCTGGAGAGATTGGGGAGGGTACCAGTGAGGACAAACGTTTTCCCGGCAATAGTGCTGTTTGATTGCGTGGGTTGAGAGTTTGATTTGAAATTCAAGCCGCTTTGGCGGAGCCGTTCGATCAACTCCTGATTTTCGGCAGTGTCGAACCATTGGCGAATGCTGGTACCGACGACTTCACCGATGTCGCGGGTGGCGCTCAACTGTTCGAAGGTAGCGCCAGCAATGGTGTCCAGTGAAGTGAAGGCGCGGTCGAGTGCCTTTGCGGTACCGACGCCGACATGAAGAATCCCGAGGCCAAAAATCAAACGCCAGAGTTCGCGATGTTTACTCGCTTCGATGCCGTCCAGGAAGTTTTGAGTGGACTTGCGGCCCATCCGTTCGATGGTTAGGAGTTGATCGAGCGTGAGGGTGTAGAGATCGGCGACATTCTTCACGAGGCCTGCACGGACCAATTGAGAGGAGAGCACTTCGCCACCGCCTTCGATGTCCATCGCCCCGCGCGAGCACCAATGCTCGATACGACCGCGCACCTGGGCGGGGCAGGCGGCATTGAGGCAACGCCAGACAGCCGCAGCTTCGCCATTAGTGGCGGTGGTGCGGGCAACTTCACTGCCGCACTCCGGGCAAGTCTTTGGAAAGACGAAGGGCTTTTCCGCTCCGGTGCGCTTGGTCAGAACCACGCCGACCACAGCGGGAATGACTTCCCCTGCTTTTTCAATTGTGACTGTATCACCAATCCGAATGTCCTTGCGACGCAACTCATCCTCGTTATGGAGTGTAGCGCGGCTGATGGTGCTGCCGGCGAGGAAAACGGGTTCCAGTTCGGCAACGGGAGTGAGCGCGCCGGTGCGCCCGACCTGGATTGTAATGTCGCGAAGTTTGGTTTCCGCCTGTTCGGCAGCGTATTTATAAGCCATGGCCCAACGCGGTGCCTTGGCTGTGAAGCCGGCGCGTTCACGGAGGGGGATGCTATTCAGCTTGATGACAGCCCCGTCCGTTTCGAAAGGGAAATCGCGGCGGATTTTATCCAACTCTTCGATTGCGTGGATCAGTTCCTCGGGAGAATTGCAGTGCCAGGTGTGTTGGGGTGTGGGCAGGCCCGCTTTCTTGAGCCAATCGAGAAGCTCTTTTTGCGTGGACCATTTTGCGGAGGCGCCGTCTTCGACTGCGCCTGTGCCGTAGATGAGCAATGCGAGTGGGCGTTTGGCGACGAGACGAGAGTCGAGTTGTTTGAGAGAACCGGCTGCGGAATTGCGGGCATTGGCAAAAGGTTCCTCGCCATTGGCTACGCGTTCCTTATTCAGCTTTTGAAAGCCTGCCTTGGTCATGTAAACCTCGCCGCGGACTTCCAGTAAGGCGGGCAAAGCGTTTTTCGGCAGATGCAATTCGAGGGGGAGGTTACGAATGGTGCGTAGATTCGCGGTGATGTCGTCGCCAGTTGTTCCATCGCCGCGTGTTGCGCCGAGCGTGAAAACGCCGTGTTCGTAGCGAAGGTTGATCGCGACACCATCGATCTTTGGTTCGACGATCCAATCGAGTTTTTGGCCGGGCAAAATCTTTTGGAGCCGCTGGACGAACTGAAGCACCTCACCCTGAGAGTATGTATTGTCGAGGCTGAGCATCGGCACCCGATGGCGAACGGGATGAAACTCGGAGAGGGGAGCGCCGCCGACACGTTGCGTGGGGGAACTTGCGGTGGCGAGATCGGGAAAGGCCTTCTCGAGATCAAGCAGTTCGCGGTAGAGGCGATCATACTCGGCATCGGAGATAAGGGGCTGCGCGCGGATGTAATAGGCTTCATCGTGGCCGCGAATTTCCGAGGCCAATTCGGCGTGCCGTTTCTCAGCCGAAGATCGGTTCATTATCAATCGCGGA